>NZ_JBFTLX010000115.1:0-34852 GCF_056396665.1 Cupriavidus sp. 05T313
GCACCGAACGGGGCGGCAGGGGCGACCGGCTTCTTGGGTTGCTTGGGCTTCTTGGTTTCGCGATTGCCGCGTAATTGACCTTTGGCCATGGTGATGCTCCACGAGTGGTTACTGCATTGCTTGCCAGGCGGCAGATCCAGCATACCCGCTTACTCCCGCATTCAGGGAATTATCACGCGCACCGGGAAGCGTTTCGCACCATGAAAATCGCCATTCGTTATCGCTATCGCGCGATAACAGCATCGCCTTCCATTATGCGGAAAAGTAAATCGGACACCACCGGGCAAACAGCGTATGCTCGTTGAAGAAAGGAGATCAACATGTCTCAAAATCATGCGATCTACAAGGGGTTCAAGGTTTCGGCCAATGTGCGTCGCTCGTTCGACGACAGTCCCGATGCCGAACTCGCGCGGGCGAAATTTCTCGCGACAGTGACCATCACCCAGGTCAGCGGCGACAGCGGTTCGCTCAGGCTGGTGCCCCCGCTGCTCCAGCATATCGCGCAGACGCCGCACGATGCCATCGACCTGGCCGTGTCTTATGCCAGGACCGTCATCGACGATATGTCCACCTTCGTCAAACGAAAGTAATCCCGCCCCGCGCTTGTTTCTCCCGTCCGATGCCCGCGCGCTCCAGCGATGCCCCACCGGCGTCTTTCCACGACGCGGCATCCACGCACGGACTTCGCCCCGGCCCCTCGATTCGCCCGGAATTGCAGTCCATCGCGCGGCCGCCCTGACCGGCACAGCCGCAGCCACGCCCGGCAACACTTCCCCACGAAAACACAGGAGACGACCATGGAAAGACAAATCAAGAACAAGGCGGAGTTGCGCGCGATGATCCGCGCAGAGCAGCAAAAATGGACGGAGTGCAACGGTGCCTGCTTTGGCGACGTATGCTGGCAGGCGCCGGATGCAGGCGGATGCAACTGGGACCTCTCGACCATGGAAGGCGGCGACAGCGCCGCCTGCCTGGAGAAGATCCGGCCTTTCACGACCGCGCTGCGCGAGCAGTACAACATTCCCAACGAAGGGAAATAAGGCGGGCGAGCGCCTGGCGTGCTGAATCCGGAATGCGTTGCAGACGGGATTCAGGACTTTATTCGACCAGGCGCTCGATCCGTGCCTTGGCGTTTTCCAGCGCGTCGGCCTTGGCCAGTTCGCGGGTGCCGAATGCGCTGCCCTGGTTTTCGAAGCGGCCGTGCGTGTCCAGGGTGTAGATCCAGTGCCATTGACCGAAGGTGCGCTGCGTCAGCTCGAAGTTGACGTAGTGCCCCTTATAGAAAAAACTCTCCGGCATCGTCCACCTCGCGCTGTTGCGGCCTGCCCGGCGCCCGGCCCCGGCATCCCTGGGATACGATTGGCGGCGCTTCGCCACGAAAGTGCCGCAAGCGGCGCCACGCGCAACGCCTTGCCTATCGTACGCCCAAATCCGGACGCAAGCGCCGATAGACGGAAAATGGTATCATTGCCAGTCTTGGCCGTTTGCCGACCGCATCTAGTCATCGGCGCCAACGTGCCGGTCGCCGTACATCATCAGAACATTAACGGCGGCCTGTCGGGCGTACACCCGATTCGTTCAGGGCGGCAACCGCCCATCACCCTTCCGACCCGGCGGCATGTCCGCTCCGCAACCTGTGCGCATGTACCTGGCGCATCAGCCTGCGCAAGCACGGTCCACTCATCACCAGCCACCTTCCTAGCGCAACAGCGCCGGGCCTGACGCGGCTGGCAACTCAATCACGGCGACCGATCGCCCCAAGAGAGCACGCGGCGCATCATGAGATGCGCTCAACGTTGCCTCAGATCGTCCGCCCGCACAAGGGCAGCACTTTGAATCAAAGCTTCAATCAAGGCATCAACCGCAGCAACAGCGGCAATCCGTACACCGTATCGGTGTACCCAATCCAACAAGAGCCAGGCGTGTGGTTTGCGACCTACCTGATCGCCGAATACAAGAACGGCTCCGAATGCATCGTTGCCAACGTTTCGATGCGCCATGCCACGCATGGCACCGAAGCCCAGGCAAAACAGGCCGCCCGACGCGCGGCCGAGAGCGTCGCTGCCGGCATGCGCCTGCAATAAGCCGGCCACATAAAAGCAACCCGCATGCGTCTAAACCTAATGTGCAGCAGCACTTGCTGCAAAAGGATCATCCTTGGCTAAAGAAGAACTGGTGGAATTTGGTGGACAAGTATCGGAAGTATTGCCGGACAACCGCTTCCGCGTCATTCTGGAAAATGGTTTCCAGGTGTGGGCATATTCGTCCGGCCGCCTGAAGAAGAATCGCATTCGTATCCTGGCCGGCGATCGCGTGACGCTGGAAATGTCGCCCTACGACCTGACCAAGGGCCGCATCAATTACCGTCACAAGTATTGAGACCAAGGCCAGACACGCTGCCGCGCCGTCAGGCTGTAGACCCGCGGCCCCCTCCCAACTCTCTTATGAAAGGAAGAAACATGTCGATCAGCGAAGAATGGGAAGAGATGCACCTGACGCCGGGCGGCTGGGTAGGCGGAAGCTACCGCCACGTGCCTGGGCCCGAGGTCACGGTGGAACGCCCGGCCGATGAAGTGCTTACCGTACGCAGGCATGTCGCCGCCACCTACTGCGGCCCGTCGCGCGCAACCGAAGACAGGACGCCGCGCACGGAAGACATGGCACTGATCGAAACGCTGCTGGCACGCTTCGGCAGCCCGGCGTTCGGGGTCTAAGCTCCGATTACGCCTGGCCACGGCGCGCAACGCGCCCGTGCCTTCGCCGTGAGCGGCGGAAGCTCAGCCGGGAAAACGCATGCGTGGGACGCTGGCACCAACGCGAGAGCCGACCGGGCGCAATTCGCCCTCCCAGGGTTCCGCGTCCAGGTCCAGCACGAAGTCTCCCTCGCCGGCCTTGTCATACAAATTGTCACGAATCGCCTGCCCGATCGCCAGCCGGCACAACGCCTCGAAGCTGTCGACGGCCGTGCCGGCCAGGGCTGCCTCCCTGGCCTGAACCCCGAACGAGCGCCTGCCGTCGCCGACGAAGCTGGTGAAACGCACGCCTGTCGGATGGCTGGAGTCCAGAAAGCTGACAGCCACGTGGTAGGCGATGCCTTTGCCTTGCCCCGGTAGCGTGCAGAGGAAATTGGATGGTGTGGCAACCTTGTTCATGACGTATGCGCCCTCGGGCCGGCGCGATGCGCACGGCAATATTTGACAGGTAGACCCGACGCCACGGGCATCGCACCGGACGTCGCGCTGGGCAACGCCGCGCCGCTGCGCCGGAATCATCTCCGGCACAACCCTTAGAGCGTGGTCACCGACTCACCGGGTATCAGCCCGTTGATAATATCTTCGCCGAACTTCACGGCCCCCCTGCGCGCCGTACCGATATTCTCCCACGGCGTGCTTTCCAGGCGAAACACGCGAGTGCGTTCGCTGCCGGGCCGATGACCCTCGATGCAAATGACCACCGACGCAGTAAAGCTGCGGTCAGGCTTGGTCCTGGGCCACGATTGCGCGGGTTGAATCTTGTACACCAGGGGATAGAGGTCGAATCCCTTGTAGCTGGCGGAAGGCGTATTGTTCATGTAGTGCTCCAGGCGGCTGGATGCCGCCGATGCGGGCCTCGTAAAAATTCGCACACACTGGACAATGCCGGGACCCATTGCGCGGCCGCGCGGGGCAAGCTAGGGAGCCATCAGGCGATCGACGACAATCGCGATCGCTTTCCCTGGCCTGTCCTGCTTGCAATGGACACCAAGGCGTGCGCGCAAAAACCGGTCAAGGCTGCGTTGCAGTTGATATAAGGCGCGCTGGTCGGCACTGCTCAGCTGTTCCGCGACTTCCTGCGCCATCTCGATTTCAAGCGTCCTGGCGGACCAGGCAAGGCTTCCGGCATCAGGGATCTGCCAGTTCGCGGTGACTACGCGCTGTCCTGTCATCCAGGTCCTGACATCTTGCCCGGTGATCTCATCAAGCACGGGCTTCACGAAGGCAACGAGATCTATCATGGCACCGGCCAGGCGCATAAGCGGCCCGTCGCCTGGCCGATGGGCGATACAGCCGCGGCGGGCGAACCCGCTCCACCCTCGCACCACAGCGGACCCTGCCGCATATCGCGACAGGCGTCAGAGCGATACGACGGATTGCCCGGGGATCGCGCCGTTGATGATGTCCTCGGCGTATCGGACGACACCACGGCGCGCGGCACCGATATTGTCCCAAGGCACTGTATCCAGGCGGAAAGTACGGGCTTTCTCGCCCTCGGGTTCACCACCTTCCCGGCAGATCACAACGGCGGCATCGAAGGTCCTGTCGGGCCTGCGCTCCGGCCACGTGCGCACCACCGCATGCTTGAATACGAGGGGGTACAAATCGAACCCTTTGTAGCTGGCAATCGGATTGGCGTCCATGATGCGCTCCGCAGTTACATTGATCCCCACTCTACTCCTATAGGCGCAGCATCATCACCTTTATTTTGGCGGCTCTGGAGATATGGAAGGCGCCGGGGAAGGCGACCCGGCGGACGGCGTGGCTGGCGTGGCGGCAACAGGTGCGGCCGCGCCCGGAGCCGTCCTTGCTGGCGCCGCCTTCGCCGGCTCGGTCAGGGTCAGCAGCATGTCCGCATACCAGGCCGAATTCAGTCCGAGCACCTCGTCCTCCGCCAGGTCGCGCGAACCCACGTCGAAGCGGGCAGAGTGAATACCCAGCAGCATCCACGGCAGGTCCAGTTTCTCGCCCCGGCCATCGCGCATGCGCGAGACCACCAGCGCACCGCTCGTGCCGCGATGGGTCCTTGCATCCGTGAGGAAAAAACCCTGGCCCTGGAAACGCAATCCGTAAGCGGATGCGACCACCGCCTGGCGCGCCACCGGCAGATGATGAAGCGCATCATGAAAACCCAGCGGGAATCCCACGATCAACAGCGAATCGCCCACCTCGACGTGGTCCGACGGCCGCGCCAGGTGCTCCGGCGTGAAAGCCCTGTAGACAAGCTTCGGCGGCAGCGCCTTGCGCTCCAGCTCCACCACCCCGACGTCGACCGGACCGCCGCCATCCTCGCCTTCCCGCCAGACCGCAAGGCCATCGCGGTACAGCGGAATCGAAAAGCCGATCGAGTCGGCCATGTTCTCCGGCTGGCTATGCAGTTCGATCTCGATGCGGTCGGGGTGATGTTTGCTCGGCTCGTCGAGCAGCACATGGCGGCTGGTCACCACGAAGAGCCGCCCGTCGCGCTCGAAAAAAAAGCCACTCGCATTGGTGAGCGGTTGCTGGCCGTCGAAAGACGAGACCCGGACGGCGGCAAGAAGGATGGATTCGACCACAGGCATGATGATTTGGCGCAGGCGCCTCGCTGATTCCCGGTCGGTAAAAAAAAGCCCCGCTAGGCGGGGCTTTTTCTAGGCGATTCGATTCGGCTCGATCAGATCGGCTCGATCTTGGTCGCTGCGGGGCCCTTTTGGCCAACGCCTGCGACGTAACGCACCTTCTGGCCTTCTTGCAGCGACTTGAAACCGCCGCCTTGAATTTCCGAGAAATGCGCGAACAGGTCGTTGCCGCCTGCGTCAGGGGTGATGAAGCCGAAGCCCTTGGAGTCGTTGAACCACTTGACGGTACCGGTTTCCATGCTGGATATCCTTTAAACCTTAAAAGTTCTGGATGAGCCTGTTGCTCACCAGGCATGACGATCAAGGAAGGAACATGGAGCAAACGAACCGCCGCTTGGAGGGACGATCCATAACATCTGAGTAACCGCTTGAAAGATCCTGCATCAACAACAATACAGGCATGGAAGGGGCATGTCAACGTGCCCGCAAAGAAAGTGCGCCAAGGATGGCGGGTGGGCCCGATTTAGCGTCCGGGCACCCCTCGCCCACGACGGTTTGTGGCCACATGAACGTGCTACAGTCACCCACCTACCGCTGCCGGATTCCGCATGTCGCCTTGCCCAGCCTGCCTCGCCATCGAAGCCAACCGCGGTGGTTCGCCGGGGCATGCCATGCTCAGGATCACCGACACGCAGCGCATCAAGGTGCCACGCCGCCCCGCGAGCACTATCAGCACTTTCGTGTGCCAGGCTTGCGCCACCAGCTGGATCTACCGCGACGAAAAGAACGTCGATACGCAGGGCTGGCAACTTGCCCTGCAACAAACGCTGGCTCAGGACCTGCGGTGACATAGGCCGGCAGGGCCATTTCCCATCGTCGTCGGCACGCTGCTCCCGCTGGCCCTCACCACTCACTGCCGCGATCTCACTGAGACCGTGCCGCACGCCCGCGCAAACCGCGCTGCGGCGGCGCGAAGCACGCGGCGCGGTAATCTTTCAGGACCTGGATGATCCAGCGCATCGGACTCTTTTTCACCATCAGCCTGCTGCGTTTRCTCGCCGCACTACCCTACAGCGTGTGCGCACGTATCGGCATGGGCCTTGGCGCCCTGCTCTATCGCATTCCGAGCCGGCGCCGCAGCGTCGTGCAGACCAACCTGCGGCTGTGCTTTCCGGATGCTAGCGAGTCGCACCGGCATGCTTTGGGCGAGGCACATTTCAGCCATGTGATTCGGAGCTACCTGGAACGCGGCGTGCAATGGTATGGCGACGCCGGCAGGCTGAACGACCTCGTCGAACTGGACTCCGCCATCGAACTCGGCAATGCCGACGCCGGCCCGACCATTTTCCTGGGGTTCCATTTCGTGGCGATCGAGGCCGGCTGCATGTTCTATTCGACCAGGCACCCGGTGGCCTCGCTCTACTCCAAGATGTCCAACCCCTTGCTGGAACAGTTGGCTAGGCAGCAGCGCGGCAGGTTCGGCACCGAGATGATCCCGCGCAACGGCAGCGTGCGGCAGGCACTGCGGGCGCTTAAATCCGGCACGCCGCTGATGCTCGCCGCGGACATGGACTTTGGCTTGCGCGACTCGGTATTCGTGCCGTTCTTCAACGTCCAGGCCTGCACGCTTACCTCGGTATCCCGCCTCGCCGCGCTTAGCGGTGCGCGTGTCATACCGTTCACAACCTCGGTCCTGCCCGGCTACCGCGGCTACAAGCTGAAGATATTCGATGCGATGGCGGGCTATCCCTCGGGCGACGAGAAGGCCGACGCGCTGCGCATGAACGCATTCCTGGAAACCCAGGTGCGCGCCATGCCGGAGCAATACTACTGGGTGCACCGCCGCTTCAAGCACCGCCCGGATGGCGAGGCCCCCGTCTATTGAGACGGCACCGCTCCACCAGTGCGAGCAGCCGCCGTTTAGTCCTGGTGGCCGTCCATGCTCACGCGATAGAGCGTGGCGCCCACCTTTTCCAGCAGCGCCCGCGCCGCGTCGGAAAACGCCTCGCTGGCTAGCAGCGCTGCCAGCCCCGCCACGGCGTCGTCCACCGATAGCTCGACCGTCTCGTCATTGGCAATGCGTTCGAAGGTGCTGATCACTACTGTCGGATCCATCCAGATTCCCCTGCAAAGGTCGAAGTCCGCCGCCTGGGCATGATGCCTACGCTGGCAAGCAGCGCGAATGGTAGCACCGCCACGCCCTCTGCCGGCATCTGGCTAGCCGCCATGGCAATGCGGCACCGCCCGGGCCGCAGCGCAACAGCTTGTCGTGGACAGGATTTGTCAGTGCCTTGCGGGCAACGCGCGCAGCCGGCGATTCACCTCGAGCAATGTCTCGCAATCGTCGCTGCCGGCGGCAGTGCGCTGCTGGATATACGTCGTGATGGCAAGCAGGGGACGCTTGCGCTCGCTGCACGACGAAGCGCCGGAACGGGCACAAGACACCGCCACCTCCCTATCCAGGCTATCCCGCACGATCGCGATCAGATCCCCGCACTGCGCCGCCTCCACGGAAGACGCCGGCTCGGCCACCTCGGCGCAGGCGACGCCTGCCCGCAGGCCGAGTGCGACGGCGGCAATGCCGAGCGCCACCTGCCATGCCTGGCGGGCCGATGGCTTCCTGGCTATCGTGGACATTATCAAAGCGGCGGCAGCGTGGCATATATTGCAAACCGTGGCCCGCGGTGGTTGTAGAAAATACAAACTGGGGGATCCTTGTCCGGTAAGTGCCTGCCAGCGGCCTGGCAGGCGGGGCCGCTCGCGCGCCCTGGGCGCGGCACAAGCGCAGGTGCCCCGTCTCCATGCAGGATTCATTCCCTTGGCTAACATCTTCAGATGTGCCGGGCACGATTGCTGCGACGCATTGCGCACAACCCTGGCGGCCGGGCTGATTCCCCCGCTCCCCCGGCCGCCTTGCTCGGACTATCGCTGACCTGCCTTCCAAGGTGTACGAGATGCCAGGACCATTGGAAAAATACCGCCAGAAACGCAACTTCAGCGTCACCAGCGAGCCCAGGGGGACAAAGGTCAAGCCTGCCGCCAGGCTGTCCTTCGTTGTGCAAAAACACGCGGCCCGGCGCCTGCACTACGACTTTCGCCTGGAACTCGACGGTACGCTGAAAAGCTGGGCGGTGCCCAGGGGGCCAAGCCTGGACCCCGCCGACAAGCGCATGGCTGTGCAGGTCGAGGACCATCCGCTCGACTACGGCTCCTTCGAGGGCGTGATTCCTGCGGGGCAATACGGCGCGGGTGAGGTCATCGTGTGGGATCGCGGCACCTGGGTGCCCACCGGCGACCCGCATGCGGGATACCGCGAAGGCAAGCTGAAGTTCTCCCTGCATGGAGAAAAACTGCACGGGCACTGGACGCTGGTACGCATGGACGCAAGGCGCGACCAGGATGCGGACAAGCCCGCCTGGCTGCTGATCAAGGAGCGCGACGAAGAAGCGCGCGCGGCGGCGTCATTTGACATCGTGCAAGCACTGCCCGACAGCGTGCTGCCCGGCCAGCGCAAAGCCAGCGCGAAGCCAGCGGGCAGATTGGCGCAAAACGCGGAACGCAAGGCCGCGCGTGCCGTCAGCCAGGCCACGGCCTCCCTGGGTCCCGACGATATGCCGTCCGCCGCCAGGTCGGCCGCCCTGCCTCTCATGCTGGCACCGCAACTGGCGACCCTGGTCGACAAACCACCGGCGGCCGATGACGAATGGCTATACGAGATCAAGTTCGACGGCTACCGCCTGCTCGCCCGCGTCGAAGGCAAGAAGGTACGCCTGTTCACGCGCAACGGCAACGACTGGACCAGCAAGCTGCGCGGACTGGCGCAGGCTGTCGCAGGCCTTGGCCTGCAGTCCGGCTGGCTCGACGGCGAGATCGTGATCGCCGACAAGCACGGCAGGACCGATTTCCAGGCCCTGCAGAATGCATTTGAAAACGCGCAACTCGACGAAATCCGGTACTTCCTGTTCGACCTGCCGTATTGCAACGGCTTCGACCTGCGCAAGGTGCCGCTATCCGTGCGCAGGGACATGTTGCGCCGCGCGCTGACAGCCAGGCCTTGCGATCACCTGCGCTTTAGCGAGAGCTTCGAGGCCAGCGCCGCCGAGTTGCTGCCGGTTGCCTGCAAACTCCGGCTCGAAGGCGTGATCGGCAAGCGTGCCGATGCGCCCTACGTGTCGACACGCTCACGCGCCTGGATCAAACTGAAGTGCACGCAGCGCCAGGAGTTCGTGGTGGTCGGCTATACCGATCCCGCCGGCTCCCGCCAGGGGATCGGCGCGCTGCTGCTCGGCGTGCATGACGAGCGCGGGCGGCTGCGCTATGCCGGCAAGGTCGGGACTGGCTTCGATGCGGATACGTTGTCCAGCCTTTCGCGCAGGCTCGTTGCCCTGCGGCAGGATGCCTCGCCGCTGGATTCCGCTTACGCGGGCCAGCCGGCAGGCAGGATGCCATCGCACTGGGTGAAACCAAAGCTCGTGGCCGAGATTTCCTTCGGCAACTGGACGCAGGAAGGCCGTGTGCGCCATGCCGTATTCCACGGCCTGCGCACCGACAAGCCGGCCACCGCGGTCGCGGTGGAACGCGCTGCGCAGATCGGGCCGGATGGCAAGCGGAAGCACAAGAACAAGCCTGCGACACGCTCCACCGGGACAGCCAAGGCAACGCCCGAAGCATCTGCCGCACCGCGCGCGCGCATCAGCCATGCCGGGCGCGTCATCGATGCCTCGACCGGACTGACCAAAGGCGACCTCGTGGGGTACTACGAGGCCATCGCCCCGCTGCTGCTGCCGCATCTGCGCGGACGGCCCGTGGCGCTGGTGCGCGGCCCCAGCGGCATCGACGGCGAGCTGTTCTTCCAGAAGCATGGGGATGCATTGCGCATGCCCGGCATCAACACACTCGATCCCGCGCTATGGCCGGACCATCCGCCGTTGCTTGAAATTGCCACGGAAGCGGGCATCGTCGCGGCAGCCCGGTTCAACGTGATCGAGTTCCATACATGGAATGCCAACAAGCGCGCGCTTGGCAGGCCGGACCGGGTGGTCTTCGACCTGGATCCCGGCGAAGGGGTGCCGTGGAACCACGTACGCGAAGGCGCCGCGATGATGAAAACCGTGCTGGATGAGCTGGGCCTGCGCAGCTTCCTGAAGACCAGCGGTGGCAAGGGCCTCCACGTAGTAGTACCGATCTCCGCGCGCCACGACTGGGAGACCGTCAAGGAATTCGCCAGGCAAGTCGTGTTGCACATGACCAGCATCGTGCCGGAACGCTTCGTGGCCAGGAGCGGGCCCCGCAACCGCGTCGGCAAGACCTTTATCGACTACCTGCGCAACGGTTTCGGCGCCACCACGGCGGCCGCCTTTTCCGCGCGGGCGCGTCCCGGGCTTGGCGTTTCCGTGCCACTTGACTGGGACGAGCTGGACAGCATCGAATCCAGCGCGCGGTGGACCGTCACCAATCTGCACGAACGCCTCCGCGCGCGGCAGGAGGATCCCTGGGCCGGCTATGCCACCACCAGGCAGACACTGACCAAGCCGATCAAGCTGATGATGCTCTGAGCGGCCCTGCCGGTCCCTGCCTGATGGCCAGCAGCCGGAGCACGCTCCATGGATTGAGCAGGCATAGCCCGCGTGCCGCAAGCAGGCCGAGGCACTTTACCTGCCGGCGACTTGCCGGCGCTCTCCCGCGGTTCGCGCTACCGGCTCGCGGGCAATGCCGCAAGCCCATCGAGCAGCGCCTTGTGGAAGGCCTGGGGATCCTGCATCTGCGGCGCGTGGCCCAGGTCCGGRAACTCGACCAGTTTCGCATTCGGCAGCGCCTTCAGGGTGAGCTGCGCCAGCGCCGGATAGTTGCCGACTTTCGCGCGGACTTCGGGCGGTGCGGCGTCCTTGGCGATCGCCGTGGTGTCCTTGTCGCCGATCAGCAGAAGGGTCTGCGTCTTGAGCCCGCCCAGCTCGTATACGACGGGCTGCGTAAAGATCATGTCGTAGATCAGCGCGGAACTCCAGGCCACCTGCTGCTTGCCCGGACCGCGGTTCATGCCCGCCAGCATCTGCACCCACGGCTCGTACTCGGGACGCCACGTGCCCACATAGTAGGTTGCCTGCTCGTAGCCGCGAATCTTGTCGGCGCTGGTGGCCAGCTCGCGTGCGTACCATTGGTCGACCGACAGCGATGGCACGCCCTTCGCCTTCCAGTCTTCGAGGCCTATCGGGTTGACCAGCGCAAGCTGCTCCGTTTGCTGCGGGTACATCAGCGCATAGCGCATGGCCAGCATGCCGCCAGTCGAATGGCCGATCACCGTGGCCTGGCCCACGCCGGCCGATTCGAGCAAGGCGTGGGTATTGCGCGCGAGCTGCTGGAAGGAGTACTGATAGCGCGCCGGCTTGCTGGACTTGCAAAAACCGATCTGGTCAGGCGCGATAACACGATAGCCGGCCGCGCTGAGTACCTTGATGGTGCCGTCCCAGGTCGCCGCGCAGAAGTTCTTTCCGTGCAGCAAAACCGCGGTGCGGCCGTTGGCATGCTCCGGCTTGATGTCCATGTAGGCCATATGCATCGCCTCGCCCTGCGAGGTGAACGCGAACTGCCGGACCGGCGCCGGGTAGTCGAAGCCTTGCAGTTCCGGCCCGTATGCCGGGCCATCGTCGGCCGCGGCGGCCAGCACGGCCGGAGACGTGGCGGCGATGGCCGCGATGAGGATGGCGAACAAGGATTGGCGACGGAACATCATGGCGGCTGGACTCGCTGGCGAAGAGAAGGTCGGAAAGCGCAAGCACGCGGGCGAGCTCGCGAAGTATGAACGAGAGCGCTGTGCAACAGATGCCGCGCGCGCCGATGACTCATGACGCCAGCCGTGCGCGGTCCGGCGGCGAGGCGAAATCAAGCACAGGACCCGCCGGCACTACGCCTGACGGATTGATCGAGAGATGGCTCTCGTAATAGTGCCGCTTGATGTGCTCGATACTGACCGTCTCCGCGATGCCGGGAAGCTGGTAGATATCCCGCGTGTAAGCCGCGAGGTTCGTGTAGTCGGCGATGCGGCGCAGGTTGCATTTGAAGTGGCCGACATAGACCGCATCAAAGCGGACCAGCGTTGTAAACAGGCGGATATCGGCCTCCGTGAGAGCATCGCCGGTCAGGAAGCGTCGCGTCCCCAGGCGTTGCTCAAGCCAGTCGAGCGTCTCGAACAGCGGCGCGACCGCCTCTTCGTAGGCGCCTTGCGTGGTGGCGAATCCGGATTTATAGACACCGTTGTTCACGGTGTCGTACACCCTCGCATTGATCTCGTCGATCTCGGTGCGCAATGCCTCCGGATAGTAGTCGCCGGCCCTTGCGCCCAGCTGATCGAAGGCCGTGTTGAACATCCGGATGATCTCCGACGACTCGTTGCTGACGATGGTCGATTGCGTCTTGTCCCACAGCACGGGCACGGTAACGCGTCCGGTGTAGTCCGGGGCGGCCGCGGTATAGACCTGGTGCAGCATGCGCGCGTCGTTGACGGTGTCGGGGACCACGCCCGGGCCCTCGGCAAAGGTCCAGCCCTCGCCCCGCATCAGCCAGTGGACGGTGGAGATGCTGATCATGTCTTCGAGCCCTTTCAGGGCACGCATKATCAGCGTGCGGTGTGCCCACGGRCATGCCAGGCTCACGTAGAGATGATAGCGGCCGGCTTCGGCCCTGAAGCCGCCAACGCCGCTCGGGCCGGCCGCGCCGTCGGGCGTTACCCAGTTGCGGAAGGCCGCGTCCTTGCGGACGAAGCGGCCCCCGGTGGATGCGGTGTCATACCAGCGGTCTTGCCATTTTCCGTTGACGAGCAGTCCCATTTCGATACTCCAGGTGGCGCGATGATGCGCCAGATTTTTCAGTCGGCGCCAACTGCTTGCGACGGTGCATTGATAAAGCTCACGATGGCCGGGATGGTCTGCCCCGGCGCTTCTTCCATCAGCCAGTGTCCCGAGCCCTTGACGATCACGCCTTGCACATGGGTGGCGACAAGGCGTGCCTGGTCGATCAGGAAATTACCCGACGCCTTCTCGCCGGCCAGCACCAGCATGGGCATCGGCAGCGGCTGCTTCGCCAGGGCTGCGAAGTCCTCGGCATCCCGCGGGAACGCATGGAAGAATTCGAAGCCCGCGCGCATCCGGCCAGGCCGGGCGTAGGCCGCGGCGTAGCGCTGCCGGCTGGCTTCCGGCACCGAGTGCGCCGGGTCGGCGGCAAAGTCGTTCCAGAAATGCTCGAAGTACGTGCGCTCGCGTCCCTTCACCAGCTTCTCCGGCGTATCGCCGTAGAAATTGAAGTGCCACTTGTCGCGCAGCAGCCAGACCTTCTGCCAGTCGCCCACGCCGGGCAGGAACGCATCCATCAGCGTCACGCTCTCCACTTCGTCCGAGTATTGCGCCGCGTAGGCGTAGGCCACCATCAGGCCGATATCGTGGCCGACGATGTTGACCTTGCGGTAGCCAAGCGCCTGGACCATTGCGTGAATATCCTGCGCGAGGTTCTTCTTCTCATAGCCCGACGGCGTGACTTCCGACGCGCCGGCGCCGCGCAGGTCCGGTGCGATCACGACACGCTTGTCACCGAGCCGAGTCATCAGCGGCAGCCACATATGGCTGGTTTCCGCGTAGCCGTGCAGCAGCACGACGGGCGTGCCGCTGCCTTGCCCGGTTTCAAGATAGTGCAACGTGACGCCATTTGCGTGGATCGTATGTGGCCGGACCGCGCTGCTGCCGGCGCGCTCCGCCGCGCTGGCGGGCGCCGCAAAGGCGAACGCAGCGAATGTGAGCGCGGCTACGCCGGACATGAGTACCGCGACGCTGATACGGCGTGCCATGCAGTGGATGAGGGTCATGACGTTCTCCGGTGACAGCGCCGCCGCAGGACTGGTTGCCTGGCCGATGGCACCGCAAACAAAAGGGGTTTCGGGAATGCGATGAATTGCTGTGCATGAATACTGCCCCGGCGGCGCCGTTTTGCCGTACGATTTTCCCGATGAACTCGTTCGACGGAATTGAACATGTTGTCGGAAGACGAACTGGCGTTACTGGAAGCCATCAGGGAAAGTGGCAGCCTGTCCCGCGCGGCAGCCCGCCTTGGCAAAGCGCCATCGACCATCTCACATGCCGCGCGGCAACTCGAAGGCCGCTTTGACGCCCTGTTGTTCGACCGCCGCCGCTACCGGCTGCAGCTGACGCCGGCCGGACACCTGCTGGCCGACGAGGCCGCAAGGCTGATGCAGGACGTAGCCCGCATGACGCAGCGCGTGCGGCAGGTCGCCAGCGGCTGGGAAGACCGCTTGTGGATCGTCACCGACGAGGTGCTGGAGTTCGAATTGCTGATGCCGGTGATCCACAGCTTCGACACGTTGCAGTCCGGCGTGGCGATTCGCCTGACCCACGAAGTCCTTAGCGGCACCTGGGAAGCGCTGCGCGATGGCCGCGCGGATGTGATCGTGGGAGCGACCAACGAGCCGCCCGCCATTCCGGGACTGCGCTGGTTCGAACTGGGCGTGGTGGAGTGGGTATTCGCCGTGGCGCCGCGCCATCCGCTCGCCAGCGTGGAAGGACCGCTCACGCGGGAACGCATCTCGGCACACCGCGCGGTGGTGGTAGCCGATTCATCGCGCGGCACGGCGGGACGCGCCTACGGCCTGGTCGGCGGGCAAGCCTCGCTGGCGGTGCCGAGCATGCGCGCCAAAATTCTGGCGCAGCGCGAAGGGCTCGGTGTCGGCTGGCTGCCGCGGTACCGGGTGGCGTCGCTGCTCAAGCGTGGCGAACTGGTGGAAAAACGCACGGCCGATCCGCGCGAGCCCAATACGCTCTACGTCGCCTGGCGGGGCGACCATGAGGGCCGCGCGCTGCAATGGTGGCTGGATCAGTTGAAGCAGCCGCGCCTGGCGAAGCGCCTTGTGCAAGGCATGGACCTGTTCGCCTGAGCCGGCGGGACGGCTGAACGCGAACATCGCGGCGCAACAACGGAAAAGGGCCCCGATGGGCCCTTTTTCCGTTTGCCGTTTGCCGTTCCGTGGCGCGGTTCACGCAGCGGAGTTGTCCGGTGCGCAAGCCGCCGCCGCTCGGCGGCAGCGCGAAATCAACCGGCGAAATTCTTGCTGGCGAAGTCCCAGTTCACCACATTCCAGAATGCCTCGACGTACTTCGGACGGGCATTGCGGTAGTCGATGTAGTAAGCGTGTTCCCACACGTCGCAGGTCAGCAGCGGCTTGGCATCGGTGGTCAGCGGAGTGGCGGCGTTGGAGGTCGAGACCAGGTCCAGCGAACCGTCGGCCTTCTTCACCAGCCAGGCCCAGCCCGAACCGAAGGTACCGACCGCGGTCTTGGTGAATTCTTCCTTGAACTTGTCGAAGGAGCCGAACTTGGCGTTGATGGCATCGGCCAGAGCGCCGGTGGGCTGGCCGCCGCCGTTGGGCTTGAGCGAATCCCAGTAGAAGGTGTGGTTCCACACCTGGGCGGCGTTGTTGAAGATGCCGCCGGAAGACTTCTTGACGATCTCTTCGAGCGTCGAGTTTTCGAACTCGGTGCCCTTGATCAGGTTGTTCAGGTTGGTGACGTAGGTCTGGTGATGCTTGTCGTGGTGGAACTCCAGGGTCTCCTTGGAGATGTGCGGGGCGAGCGCATCATGAGCGTAGGGCAGCGGGGGGAGAGTATGTTCCATTGTTCTGTCTCTTTCTGTGGGGTTGAAGATCAGGAATTGTCGATTGTAGGGGACTTGCCATACCCGCGCAAACGCGGCAAACAAAGCCCCTTCGATCATATTAGTTTGATCGATATGCGAGCGCTGTCGGTGGCCCGCCGACGCGCCGCCACGCCTACAGCTCGGCCAGCCGGGGCTGCACGCTGGCGATGCCGGCGTCGGCCACGCCTTCGGCCAGATGGATTTCGATCGTGGAGCCCGCATGCAACTCGGCCGGCGAGCGCAAGGCGCGGCCGCGCTGGTCCAGCAGCACGGCGTAGCCCCGCTCCAGGGTGCGCTGCGGGGCCAGCAGTTCCAGCGAGCCGGCGGCGCGCTCCCAGCGCTGGACGGCGCGCTCGTGCTGGCGCTGCGTGGCGTCGCGCAGCCGCAGGGCGGCCCGGCGCAGGTCGGCCTGGGCCAGCGCAAGGTCGGGACGCCCGGCCGCCCAGCGCATGGCGAGCACCTGCTGCCGGTGCCGCTGGGCCGCCACCGTATCGCGCAGCGCGGAACGCAGGTGGCGCATCAGGTTGTCGACCTGCAGGCGGCGCTCCTGCAACTGGGCCTGCGGGYTGCGCAGCCGGCGGGCCAGCCAGTCCAGGTTCTGCGCGCGCCGGTCGAGCTGGCGCTGCATGCCCTGGGCCAGCGCATCGCGCGCGCGATTGGCCTGCATCAGCATGTGGGCGCGGTCCGGGCTGACCAGTTCGGCTGCACCGGTAGGCGTCGGTGCGCGCACGTCGGCGACGAAATCTGCAATGGTGAAGTCGGTTTCATGGCCAACCCCGGATACCACGGGCACGGCGCAGCGGGCAATCGCCTGCGCCACGCTTTCCTCGTTGAACGACCAGAGGTCCTCGATGCTGCCACCGCCACGGCACAGGATCAGCACGTCGCACTCGTCGCGCTCGCTGGCGGTATCGATCATCGCGGCGATCCTGGCCGCCGCGCCGGCACCCTGGACCGGCACAGGGTAAACCACGACCGGCACATGCGGTGCGCGCCGGCGCAGCGTGCTGAGCACATCGCGCAACGCGGCAGCCTGCAGCGAGGTGATCACGCCGATGGTGCGCGGATGGGCGGGCACGGGCCGCTTGCGCTCGGGCGCGAAGAGCCCGGCCTGGGACAGCTTTTCCTTCAACCGCAGGAATGCTTCATAGAGATTGCCGAGACCCGCGCGGCGCATGGCCTCCACGCCGAGCTGCAATTCGCCGCGTGCCTCGTACATGGACACCAGCGCCCTGACCTCGACCGCCTCGCCCTCGCGGGGCATGAAGCCGACATGCTGGTTGCGGCCGCGGAACATCACGCAGCGGATCTGGGCGCGCGCATCCTTGAGCGAGAAGTACCAGTGGCCGCTCGCGGCGCGTGTGAAGTTGGAGATTTCGCCCCGGACCCAGGTAAGTGGAAAGTTGCGTTCCAGCACCTGGGCGATAGCGTGGTTGAGCTCCCCGACAGGGATCGCTTCGCGTGCGCCGGGAGGCGCCACAGGCTGCGGTTCACGCGAAAAGTTCAGCGGTTCTGACATGGCGCACGGCCGGGCAAGCGGCGTGGAATGGACATGTCCACAGCATAACCTGTCTGTCAAGCCTCCCTGCATTCGCGATGCAGCCACCCCGCCAGACCGCGTGACTTGACACAAGCCTTTGATTCTTATGCCCTTTCCGCCGTCTTATTTTTTAGGCAATGTAAGCAAACCCCTTATGCGTCAACGACTTACCGGAAGCACCCCCGGCTTGTTCACAAAGTTATCCACATTTTTTCTGGACAACCTTGCTGGAAGAGTCCTGCCTGTGGATAACCCACTGAAAGTCACTGACACAGTGCCGCCGATTGGCTAGGCGCGCCTTTTGCGGCGCTTTTTCGAGGCTCCACGTCCCGACACCCGGGAAGTCGGCCGGGCTGCCGATATGGCCCCGTTAAACAAGCTCTGCCCATTTTTTAATCAACAACAATGAAGTACTTTCCAATCAATGGGTTACACCGCTTCTCAGATAGTTTTCCACAACCCGTCCACAAGACTGTCCCGGATGAATGTGGAAAGGGGGAGACTTGGCCGGATTTTTCCCTTTTCGGAGGCGGACAGCTCTCTGGCGGCCCCATCTGGCGCGCTCTGCACATTATTTAAGCATTCCCTCTACCCCTCTTTTAAATCAATGAGTTAGGTGTCCTTTCAGGCTTCTGTCCACAACCGGTCCACAGCACTGTCCTGTTTTAATGTGGATAGCCGACGCCTGAGCGTTGGCCGTTTCCCGGCCGGTCGGAGGACGTCTTCGCCATTCGCTGGCTGCCCATTTTTTAAGCGATATACAATTTTTCCTTTCGAATCAGTAGCTTGACCTCTTTGTCAGCCCACTGTCCACAATTCATCCACAGCACTGTCCCTGTTCCATGTGGACATCCCGCCAGTCGACGCCCCGGGCACCACGGCGCGCGATGCGCTTCCGATACAACACGGTGCTGCGTCTTGCCGCGCCCGGTGCTGCGGGTTAGAGTGGCGCCTGATTTTTTCGAACACAGCCAGCACGCGAACGGTCGCGGCGGCTGGCATGAGAGACAGGCTGTCGAATCGGGGTCCCACGTGTTTTCTATCATTCAAGCGGCCGGCTGGCCGATCTGGCCCTTGTTGCTGGCTTCGGTCATCGCTCTCGCGCTGATCGTCGAACGTTTCCTTAGCCTCAAGCGCAGCAAGGTGCTGCCGCCCAAGCTGTACGACGAAGCCCTGTCGGTGGCACAGCAACGCCGTGCCACGCCGGAGGTGGTCAATACGCTGGAACAGAATTCCCCGCTGGGCCGCGTGCTGGCCGCCGGCCTGCGCCATGTGGTGCTGCAGCCGCATACCTCCCGCGATGCCGCCAAGGAAGTGGTGGAAGAGGCTGGCCGCGCGGTGGCGCACGAACTGGAGCGCTACCTGAACGCCCTCGGCACCATCGCCTCGGTGGCGCCGCTGATGGGCCTGCTGGGCACCGTGATCGGCATGATCGAGATCTTCGGCAGCCAGGGCGGATCTGGCGCCAGCCCCGAGCAACTGGCCCACGGCATCTCGGTGGCACTCTATAACACCGCATTCGGCCTGATCATCGCGATCCCGGCATTGATCTTCTGGCGCTACTTCCGCCGCCGCGTGGACGATTACGTGGCGGAACTGGAGTTCCGCGCCACCGCCTTCCTGGACGCCATCCTGCCGCAGCGCCGCGCCTGACCCGCCATGCAATTCCGATCCCGCCAGCGGCGCGAAGAACCGGAGATCAACCTCATCCCGTTGATCGACGTCCTGCTCGTGATCCTGATCTTCCTGATGATCACGACCACATACTCGCGCTATACCGAGTTGCAGATCCAGTTGCCGACCGCCGACGCCGAAAAGGCGCAACAGCGCCCCGGCGAGATCGTGGTGTCCGTGTCGGCCAAGGGTGTCTATTCGATCAACAAGCAGGTCATGGACCAGCAGGACGTGACCAGCCTGGCCCAGCGCCTGCGCGAGGTTGCCGGCCCGGCCGACGGCCAGCCGCCGGTGCTGATCGTCAATGCCGATGCGCAGGCCACGCACCAGTCCGTGATCAATGTCATGGAAGCCGCCCGCCTGGCCGGACTGCCCCGCCTGACCTTCGCCACGCAAAGCTCGCAGGCGCGCTGAACCGGCCCGACACCCAATATCCGATTCCCGCAAGCCGCGGCTTGCGGGGGGCGCAGCAAGGTGCCCATAATGGCTAGGTAGCATGCCGGTGCTGCCCGCCCGGGGCGCCGGTTCGCAGCGCGCTCGCTTCCCGCCCTTCACAACGCAACACTACCGCCCAGCCCAGCCAACCACGCCCATGTCCGCTCCCCGCCACGCCCTTGCCGACTTCGTGACCGCCCAATGGCAGCGCCGCGGCTGGTTCGCCTGGCTGATGCTGCCGCTGTCGTGGCTGTTCGGCCTGATCAGTGCCTGGCGGCGGCTGGCATATCGGCGCGGCTGGTACCGCTCGACGCGGCTGCCGATGCCGGTGATCGTTGTGGGCAATGTGACGGTGGGCGGTACCGGAAAGACGCCGGCGGTCATCGCGCTGGCTCATGCGCTGGCCGAGGCCGGCCTGCGCCCGGGCGTGGTTTCGCGTGGCTACGGCGTCACGCTCAAGCACCCGCGCCGGGTCAAGCCAACCTCGCAGGCCAAGGACGTGGGCGATGAGCCGCTGCTGATCGCTCGCGCCACCGACGTGCCGGTCTGGGTCTTCCCCGACCGCGCGCTGTGCGCGCAGACCATGCTGGTGTCGCATCCCGGCATCAACGTGCTGCTGCTCGACGATGGCCTGCAGCACTACAAGCTGCAACGCGATTTCGAGATCGTGATGTTCGATACGCGCATGGGCGGCAACGGCCTGCTGCTGCCGGCGGGCCCGCTGCGCTAATCGCTCTCGCGCCGGCGCGACGCCACCCTGATCAATGACCCCGACTTCCGCGCCAGCCCGGACACCCGCGGATCTGGGTCGTCCCCACCACGCCCGTGATCGACGCGGGCCTGATCGACAAAATTCGCCGCGCCGTCGCCGCGCACGCCCAGGCCGCGCCCGCCGCGCAGGGTGCCGCGATCGCCGCCGGCCACACCAAGGAAACGCAAGATGGACAACCGGCTGCTTGAAATCCTGGTCTGCCCGCTGTGCAAGAGCAAGCTGGAACACGACCGCGCCGCCCAGGAACTGATCTGCCAGGTCGATAAACTGGCCTATCCGATCCGCGATGGCATTCCCATCATGCTCGCCGATGAAGCACGCCAGACCGTGCCCGGCAGGCTGGTCTCGCCGGAATAAGCGGGTCGCATCATGTCGCTGCCAGCTTTCACTGTCGTCATCCCCGCCCGCCTGGCCTCGACCCGGCTGCCCAACAAGCCGCTGGCCGATATCGGCGGCAAACCCATGATCGTGCGCGTGGCCGAGCGGGCTCATGCCTCTTCTGCGCAGCGCACGGTAGTCGCCACCGATGCGCCCGAAGTGGCGTCGGCCTGCGCGGCGCACGGCATCGAGGCTGTGCTTACGCGCGCCGACCATCCCTCGGGCACCGACCGCCTGGCCGAAGTGGCCACGCTGCTGGGCCTGGCGGATGACGCCATCGTGGTCAATGTCCAGGGTGACGAACCCTTGATCGAACCGGGCCTGATCGACGAGGTGGCGCTGCACCTGGCGCACCACGCCGATTGCGCCATCGCCACCGCCGCCCATCCGATCGGCGATATCGCCGACGTCTTCAATCCCAACGTGGTGAAGGTGGTGTGCGATGCCGGCGGCCGCGCGCTGTATTTCTCCCGCGCGCCGATCCCCTGGGCCCGCGATGCCTGGGCCGGCGTGCCCGCCGCGGCGGCTGCGACCGCGCAGGTGGCATTGCCCGCCATGCCGGTGCTGCGCCACATCGGCCTTTATGCCTACCGCGCGGGATTCCTGCGGCGCTTCCCAACGCTGGCGCTGTCGCCGGTGGAGCAGACGGAAGCGCTGGAGCAGTTGCGCGCGATGTGGCATGGCGAGCGGATCGGCGTGCTGGAGACGGCGGCCGCGCCTGCGCCGGGCGTCGATACGCAAGCCGACCTGGAACGCGTGCGCGCGCTGTGGGCGCAGGCCATGGCGCAAGAAGGACCTTGAGTGCACTTGGGGTGGCCGCCGGGCACCATGGCCATCCCGCAAGCCACAACATAAGTCATGACAGATGTCACCGCAGCGGCAAGCCGATTTCGCGCCGCCTCATGGCATAATGCTCGGCGATACAGAGCCGTCGGGCGCCCGGGCGCCCGGCCAAGGCTCGGTGGGGAGATGAAGAGTGAGCCCGTTCGGTACCCGCCCGCCGCCAGAGGCAGCGGCTAAAGCGTGCCGACCGTCAACAGACCAGACTCCGATCCGGGGCGCGCCGACCTGATGGCGCGGTAAGCCTCGCGTCAAGTTTCGGCGTTACCCTCCTTCCATTCCCCCTGCCATACCAGATTCAAAACTCTGAGGACCCGTAATGCGTTTGATCCTGTTGGGCGCACCTGGCGCCGGCAAAGGCACGCAAGCCCAGTTCATCTGCGAAAAGTTCGGCATCCCCCAAATCTCCACCGGCGACATGCTGCGCGCCGCGGTGAAGGCCGGCACGCCGCTAGGCGTGGAAGCCAAGAAGGTGATGGATGCGGGTGGACTGGTGTCGGACGACATCATCATCGGCCTGGTCAAGGACCGCCTGCAGGCGGCCGATTGCAAGGACGGCTATCTGTTCGACGGCTTCCCGCGCACCATTCCGCAGGCCGAAGCCATGAAGGAAGCGGGCGTGGCGATCGACTACGTGCTGGAAATCGACGTGCCGTTCGACGCCATCATCGAGCGCATGAGCGGGCGCCGCGCCCACGTGGCGTCGGGCCGTACTTATCACGTCAAGTACAACCCTCCCAAGACCGAAGGCCTGGACGATGTCACCGGCGAACCGCTGATCCAGCGCGACGACGACAAGGAAGAGACCGTCAAGAAGCGCCTCGATGTCTACTCCCAGCAGACCCGTCCGCTGGTGGACTACTACTCCAGGTGGGCCGCCGATGGCGATGCGTCGGCCAAGGTTTMGCCGCCACAGTACCGCAAGATCGCGGGCGTTGGCAGCGTGGAAGACATCACCGCGCGCGTGTTCGACGCACTGAAGTAATCTGCGCGCCGCAAGCGCTGCATGAAACAAAGAAAGCGACCTACGGGTCGCTTTCTTTGTTTCTGGGCAATGAGGGCCGGCCTTTGAGCGCGGATTGACGTTTACGTAAACGTTATGTCACCATCCCGTATCCGCAGCACCAGAAAATCAAAGAACCACACACTCAAGTTCAAGCGAGGAAGACAAGCATGGAAATCCGCGACAACGTATTTATCGTCACTGGTGGCGCCTCAGGGCTCGGCGAGGGCAGCGCCCGCATGCTGGCGGCCGCCGGCGGCAAGGTGGTGATCGCCGACCTAAACGAGGCCGCCGGCACCGCGCTGGCGGCCGAACTGGGCGGACGCTTCGTGCGCTGCGACGTCAGCAGCGAGGCCGACGGGCAAGCCGTCGTGGACGCCGCAACCGCGCTGGGCCGCCTGGCCGGCCTGGTCAATTGCGCCGGCATCGCCACCGCCAACAAGACTGTCGGCAAGAACGGCCCGCATCCGCTGGACGCCTTCGACAAGACCATCCGCGTCAACCTGATCGGCACCTTCAACATGATCCGGCTCGCTGCCGCGGCCATGGTGCGCAACACGCCCGACGCCGAAGGCGAGCGCGGCGTGATCATCAACACCGCCTCGGTGGCGGCGTTCGACGGCCAGATCGGCCAGGCCGCCTACGCCGCCTCCAAGGGCGGCGTGGTCGCCATGACCCTGGCCATTGCCCGCGATCTGTCGCGCGACGGCGTGCGCTGCATGACGATCGCACCGGGCATCTTCGAAACGCCGATGCTGCTGGGCATGCCGCAAGAGGTGCAGGACGCCCTTGGCAAAATGGTGCCGTTCCCGTCGCGTCTCGGCCGCCCGGCAGAGTACGCGAAGATGGTCGCCGCCATCATCGGCAACACCATGCTCAACGGCGAGGTGATCCGGCTCGACGGTGCCATCCGCATGCAGCCGAAGTAAGGCGCGTCAGCTTTCTTCCGCCAGCGCCCGCGCCGGCATCAGCATCACCAGCGTCAACCCCGGCGCGGCTGCCGGCACCAGCGTGAGCTGCTCGAAGTGCAGCAGCCCGCGCCGCGGATGGCGAAAGCCGCGGCGGCCGCCCTGGCGTTCCTCCACGTCCTGCGACAGCCAGTCCGTGCGGAACACCTGGCTCTCGGCAATCAATCCTTCCACCAGCGCCCGCGTCGGCGGGTCTTCGGCATGGCGGATGCTGTGCGCGCGGAATTCCGCCACCAGCCGCGCCGCCCGGTGCGGCCAGTCGTCCACCAGTGCCTGCAAGCCCGGTGACAGGAACATGCTGCGCAGCAGGTTGCGCTCGGCGCTGGCGGGATCGAGCCAGCCGACGAACAGGTCGGCCGCGGCGGCATTCCACGCCAGCGCGTTCCACTGCCGGTCCAGCAGATAGGCCGGTCCGGCGATGGCTTCCACGCTGSCCAGGACCGTGGCCGGGACGTGTTCGTCCTGCGCCTGCATCGGATCGCGCCGTCCGGCCAGCTCGAACAGATAGGCCCGCTCCGCGCGCGTCAGCCGCAGGGCGCTGGCCAGGCTGGCGAGCGCGCGCGCCGACAGCGCCACGGGCCTGCCCTGCTCCAGCCACGTGACCCAAGTAGCGCTGAGGCCCGACAGCTGCGCCAGTTCCTCGCGCCGCAAACCCGGCGTGCGGCGCCGGCGGCCCGGTGCCAGCCCGACTTGTTCCGGGGCCACGCGCTCGCGGTGCGCGCGCAGGAAGCTGCCCAGCACGGCCTCGCGCGTGAGTTCGCGTGCGCTGGCGGCATCGGGTGCGGCGGCGGACTGGCCGGACGATTCGGCTGTTGTGTCGTGATCGATCATGAGCGTGAGCGGACTGGGCGGAACGGGCAGGTAGCACCCCGCCAGGATGGAAACTGGTGCGTTTTATACCAGGATAAAAGCCTGACTTGTACCGGGAGAACAGCCTGCTACAGTACGTCGAACCCGTTAAGCGGGCAAGCACCGAATCCCTGCAAATCCCTTCACTAGAATTCACCAGCGGCCATCGCCGCCAGGAGAGCCTCATGCAACAACAAGAACTCGTTGCCGCCCAGTTCGGCGCCACCGCCAGCGCCTACCTCACCAGCGCGGTCCACGCCCAGGGCGCCGACCTGCAACAGCTTGCGCAGGAGCTGGCAAGCCTGCCGGCGGCGCGGGTGCTGGATCTGGGTTGCGGGGCCGGCCATGCGAGCTTCACGGCGGCGGGTGTTGCAGCCGAAGTGACGGCTTACGATCTGTCAGCCGAAATGCTGGCGGTGGTGGAAGGGGCAGCCCGCGACAAGGGCCTGGCCAATATCCGCACCCGCCAGGGCACGGCGGAATCGCTGCCCTTCGGCGATGCCAGCTTCGATGCGGTGATCTCGCGCATGAGCGCCCACCACTGGCGCAACGTGCCGGCAGCGCTGGCGGAGATGCATCGCGTGCTGAAGCCGGGCGGCAAGATCGTGCTGATCGACATTGCCGGCTCGGAAGACCCGCTGCTCGACACCTGGCTGCAATCGGTGGAACTGCTGCGCGATCCTTCCCATATCCGCGACTACACYGGGCCCGCCTGGCAAGCCATGCTGGAGGCCGCAGGCTTCAGCGCCAGCGTGTCCCCGGTCTGGCGCATCGAGCTTGAGTTCGCCACCTGGGTGCAGCGCATGCGCACGCCGTCCGTGGCGGTGGCCGCGATCCAGCATCTGTGGCAACTGGCGCCGGCGGAAGTACGTGACCACTACCTGGTCAAGCAGGATGGCAGCTTTGCGCTGGAAGCGGTGATGCTGACGGCCTCGCGCAGCTAAGCCTGCCGGCCGCCGATGGCTACGGCATGGCTGGCTCGGCCGGCAGCGGCAGGCTCCGCACCATCTGCCAGACGGCCGCCGCCGATGGCGACAGGGAGCGGTCTTCCCGGCACACCATGACGATGCGGCGTTCCTCGCGCGGCGTCAGCGGCCGCCAGACCAGCGGCGACGCGGCGGGCAGCGGGAGCGAGAACGAGGGCAGCACCGAGGCGCCGATGCCGGCCTCGACCATGCCGAACACGCTGGCCGAATGCCCCAGTTCCTGCACCACGTTGGGCGATATGCCGTGACTGGCGAAGATCCGGTCGATCAGGGGCCGGCTGCCCGAGGCGAAATCGAGCAGCACCAGCGGCATGCCATCGAGCGCCGACCACGGCACGGAATCGGCGTCCGCCAACGGGTGATCGCGCCGGCACACAAAGCAGAACGGATCGGTGGCCAGCGGCGCGATGGTCAGCCCTTCGGGCGCCTGCGGATCGATCAACACGCCGAAATCCACCGCCCCCGCCCGGATCTGCTCCAGGCCGTCGGCCTGCACGTTATCGCGAATGCTGAGGCGGATATCCGGATACTGGCGCGCGCAGGCCGATACATAGAGCGGCATCAGGCGGGCCGAAATCGTGGGCGCACTGGCAATCACGACGCGACCGCGATAGCGCTCGCCAAGTTGCCGCGTTTCTTCCAGCGTGTCGTCCAGCTGGCCAAGCAGGCGTTCGATCGCGGGCGCCAGCGCCTGCCCCGCATCGGTCACCACCACCTCCCGCGTGGTGCGGTCGAGCAACCGTACCCCAAGTGCTTCCTCAAGCTCCGCCACGCCGCGGCTGACCGCGGGCTGGGTCAGGCCGACGGCATCCGCGGCACGGCTGAAACTGCCATGCCCGACCACGGCAAGAAAGACGCGCAACTGGCGCAGGGTGTAATTCATGCGTCTATGAGATGAATGGATACGATAAATGAATTTGCATTCTAGGCTTCGCTAGCGTCCAATACTAGGCGAAACCCTAATCCAACCTTGCAGTCATGTCCGCCATCCTCTCACCCTTCAAGAAAATCTACGACCTGATCGACGGATTCGTATTGATCATGCTCACCGCCATCGGCATCGCGCTGCTGGCACCGGAACTCGGCACCGGCGACGGCCCGCTGCACCTTGGCATGGTGACCAACCTGGGCGTGGCCCTGGTCTTCTTCCTGCACGGCGCCGCCCTCTCGCGCGACAAGCTGGTGGCGGGCGCGCGCCACTGGCGCCTGCATGCCTTCGTGCAGAGCTTCACCTATATCGTCTTCCCGGTGGTCGGGCTGGCGCTGATGTTCGGCCTGCGCAACGCACTGCCCGCCGAACTGCTGCTGGGCGTGTTCTACCTGTGCGCGCTGCCGTCGACTGTTTCCTCCTCGGTGGCGATGACCTCGATGGCGCGCGGCAACGTGCCTGGTGCAATCTTCAATGCCACCATCTCCGGCCTGATCGGCATGGCCGTCACGCCACTGCTGATGGGCCTGGTGATCAGCGCCAGCGGTGCCTCGATGCCGCTGGGCAAGGCGCTGACCGGCGTGGCGCTGCAACTGCTGCTGCCGTTCGCGCTGGGCCAGCTGGCCCGCCCGCTGATCGGCAGCTGGCTTGCCAAGAAGAAGCAGATCACCAGCAAGATCGACCGCGGCGTGATCGTGCTGATCGTCTATTCCTCGTTCTGCGACGCCACGGCCGCCGGCCTGTGGCACAAATACAGCTGGGAAACCATCGGTGCCGTGATGGCGCTCGCCGCCGTGCTGCTGGTGGTGATCCTGGCCACCACCACCTTCACCGCACGCCGCCTCGGATTCTCGGTGGAAGACGAGATCACCGCGGTGTTCTGCGGCTCCAAGAAGAGCCTGGCCAACGGCATCCCGATGGCCAAGATCCTGTTCGCCGGCCACCCGGCGCTGGGCCTGCTGGTGCTGCCGCTGATGGTCTATCACCAGTTGCAGCTGATCGTATGCTCGGTGATCGCCTCGCGCTACGCCAGCCGCGACGCGCTGCCCGAAGGCGCTGCCGCCCGCGCCTGAGTTTCACCGCGTAGCATGGCAAACGGCCGGCATGATTGCCGGCCGTTTTGTTTCTTGCCCCGCCCTTTACCCATTACACCGACGGATTCTTCGACAGCGGCGGATTGCGCGCGAAATAATTGCGGATGCCGCGCAGGATGGCATTGGCCAGTTGCTCCTGATGACTCTCGTCGTTGAGCTTGCGCTCTTCCTCCGGATTGCTGATGAACGCCGTCTCGACCAGGATCGAGGGAATATCCGGCGCCTTCAGCACGGCAAAGCCCGCCTGCTCCACGCTGCCCTTGTGCAGCCGGTTGATGCCGCCGATCTCCGCCAGCACGGCCTTGCCCACCTGCAGGCTGTCGTTGATCTGCGCGGTGGTGGACAGGTCCAGCAGCACGCGCGCCACCTGGGCATCCTTGTTGCCCATGTTGGCGCCGCCGATCAGGTCGGAGGCGTTTTCCTTGTTGGCCATCCAGCGCGCGGCGCTGCTCGATGCGCCGCGCTCGGACAGCGCGAACACCGAGGCGCCCTTGGCTTCCGGCGACAGGAACGCATCGGCATGGATCGACACGAACAGGTCGGCCTGCACCCGGCGCGCCTTCTGCACGCGCACATTGAGCGGCACGAAGAAGTCCGCGTCGCGCGTCATCATGGCGCGCATATTGGGCTGCGCATCGATCTTGGCGCGCAGGCGGTGCGCGATCTGCAGCACCACGTCTTTCTCGCGCGAGCCGGACGCGCCGGTGGCGCCGGGATCCTCGCCGCCATGGCCGGGATCGATCGCCACCGTCAGCAGGCGGCGCATCTTGAAGGGGCGGTCCGCCGGCGGGTTGTTGGCCGGCAGGGACGGAGGCGGATTGTTCTGCGCCAGCGGCGGGATGGATGGCGCAACCGACGGTGCCGGCGGCTTGGGCCGGGTGGCGGCCATCGGCGGCAAGGCGGGCACCGGGTTGCCGCCCTTGTCGTCGAACTTGCGCACCAGCGCGCCGATAACGTCCTCCTCGCTAGTGGCGGGCGCGCCGGACACGCCGTCCGCGCCGGCCGGCGGCTGCGTGGCGGCAAAGCGGCGCTGCTTGTCCTCGGTATCGCGCACCAGCTTCCACAGGGGGTCGGGCGGGTTGACCGGATACAGGTCGAACACGAGGCGGTTGCGGTAGCTGCCGATCGGCGCCAGCGTAAACACCTGCGGCGAGACGTCTTCCTTCAGGTCGAATACCAGCCGCACCACGCGCGGGCGGTTCTGTCCCACGCGCACGGTCTGGATATAGGGGTCGTTGGAGGTGATCTTGGCCACCAGCTCGCGCAGGGTCGGCGACAAATCCAGGCCATCGATGTCCACCACCAGGCGGTCGGGGCCGTGGACCATCTGGTGGACGGCGGCCAGCGGCGCATCGGATTCGATGGTGACGCGGGTGTATTCCTCGGCGGGCCAGACCCGCACCGCGACAATGCCGGCGCCAAAGGCGATCTGTGGTCCGGCCAGTGTCAGCACCACGGTGCCGGCACTCGCCTTGAGGCACTGCGCCAGCCATTTACGGCGGGCCAGCTGGATATCGTCGGGGCGGTCGGTGGCGATTCGCTTGATCAGCATGCGCAAAGCAGGGTAAGTCCAGTCTGAGTATAGGCACTAAGCGTAACGATACGGCGTTCGGCCGCGTCGTCGGCGTCGCTTGTGTCCGATTGGAGCAACAGGTGCAGGTCCGGTTCCCCAAGCAGGCGGCCGGCCTTCTCCGGCCATTCCACCAGGTTAACGGCCGGTTCGGCAAAACAATCGCGAAAACCGGCATCGGCCCATTCCTCCGGATCGGCGAAACGGTACAGGTCGAAGTGATAGGCGGTCAGCGGCGAGCCATCCGCGCGCGTGACCGAGTAGGGCTCGCACAGCGTGTAGGTAGGGCTGCGCACCTTGCCGGCATGGCCGAGCGCGCGCAGGATGGCGCGCGACAGCGTGGTCTTGCCGGCGCCGAGGTCGCCCGAGAGCTGCAGGTGCACGGTCTGCGGCGGCAGCTTGCGCACGGCATCGGCCAGCGCCGCGCCCAGCCGGGCGGTGGCCGCTTCGTCGGGCAGGTTGAGTGTGCGTTGTTGGAGCAGGGGCATTGCGTACAATTCGGGAATGATCGACCGAGCAACCCTGGCGCCAGCCGCCTCGCCCCCTCCTGCCAGCGACTCCGACCCTAGGGGCGAGCCTGGCACCGGGCCGTCCCTTGCACGTCCGGGCACGGACGCCGCGGGGCTGGCGGACCTGGCGCGCTCGATCCGGACCTGGGGCGCGGAGCTTGGCTTCGACGCGGTCAGCATCGCCGAAGTGGATCTCAGCCGGGCTGAGGCAGGATTGATGGCGTGGCTGGCGCAGGGCTACCACGGCGACATGGATTATATGGCGAACCACGGCCTGCGGCGCGCCCGGCCCGCCGAACTGGTGCCCGGCACGGTACGTGCCATCGTGGCGCGCATGCCTTATCTGCCGGCCGCGGGCCCCGACGACTGGCGCGCACACGAACTCGCCCGGCTCGATGACCCCGCCACCGCCGTGATCTCGCTCTATGCGCGGGGCCGCGACTATCACAAGGTGCTGCGCAACCGCCTGCAGCAGCTCGCCAGCCGCATCGAGGCCGCCATCGGACCGTTCGGCTATCGCGTGTTCACCGATTCGGCGCCGGTCATGGAGGTGGCGCTGGCCGCCCAGGGCGGGCTGGGCTGGCGCGGCAAGCACACGCTGCTGCTCGACCGCGAAGGCGGCTCGATGTTCTTCCTCGGCGAGATCCTGGTCGATGTGCCCTTCCCGGCCGACGCGCCGGAGCCTGGCCACTGCGGCAATTGCCGCCGCTGCATCGATATCTGCCCGACCCAGGCCATCCTGGAGCCTTACCGGATCGACGCGCGCCGCTGCATCTCCTACCTGACCATCGAGCACAAGGGCGCCATCCCCGAGACGCTGCGCGCGCCGATGGGCAACCGCGTGTATGGCTGCGACGACTGCCAGCTGGCCTGCCCCTGGAACAAGTTCGCCCACCGCGCCACGCTGCCCGACTTTGACGTGCGCAATGGCTTCGACGCGCCCGACATGGCCGAGCTGTTCGGCTGGACCGAGGCGGAATTCARCCAGCGGCTGGAAGGCAGCCCGATCCGCCGCATCGGCCACGAACGCTGGCTGCGCAACCTGGCGGTGGGGCTGGGCAACAGCCTGCGCGCGGCAAGTGCCAGCGGCGACGCGGCGCTGGCCGCCCGCATACGCGCCGCGCTGGCGGCGCGCCAGCCCGAGGCCAGCCCGCTGGTGCGCGAGCATATCGACTGGGCGCTGGCGCAGGATCGCGCCGCCGAGGCCCGCGCTAGCTGACCAGGGACAGCCAGAACGGCGTGGTCACGATGGCCAGCACGGTCATGACGGAAATCGTCGCCGCCACCATCGGCCCGTTGCCGCCCATGCGCACGGCCAGGATATAAGCGCTCGACGCGGTCGGCAGCGAGGCGAATAGCACCACGATCTGCGACTGCAACCCGGTCAGCGGCAACATCCGCCCCACCGCCCATGCAAAGCAAGGCATGGCCAGCAGMTTGACTCCGCTCCACCACGCCACCGGCCCCATCGCGCCCGTGGCGCCGCTCATTTGCAGGCCGGCCCCTACCGTCATCAGCCCCAGCGCGGTCGATGCGGAGCCGAGCCGGTTCAGCGTCATTGCCACCACGTCCGGCGGGTGCAGGCCGATCAGGTTGGTCAGCAGGCCGCCAGCGGTGGCCAGGATCAGCGGGTTGCGCGCCAGTTCGCGCCACAGCCGGGTTTCGCCATGGCGGGCCAGCGCCCAGACCGCGGCCACATTGCACAGCGGCACCGTGCAGCCCACGATCACCGCCATCATGGCCAGCCCCTCGCTGCCGCCCAGGCGCGCGGCTAACGCCAGCCCGATATACGAATTGAAGCGGAATGCGGTCTGCAGCCCGGAGGCGAAATCCAGCGGTTCGGGGCGCAGCACCCATTTGACGGCATAGCCGCCCACCATGCCGAATGCCGTGGTCAGCAGCGCCAGGCCGAGCATGGCGGAGGTGGAGGAGAAATCGAACTTGGCGCTGTTGGTGGACTGCAGCAGCAGCGCGGGGAACAGCACGAAGTACACCAGGCGCTCCACGCCCGACCAGAAGGCCCGATCGAACGCGGTGTAGCGCACCAGCAGCCAGCCTATCAGGATCAGGCTGAAATCAGGCACCAGCAGGAGAGCAGAAGACATCGTCTCGTTTTATTTATTGTGATGGCCGCCGCGTCACGCCAAGTGCAGACTAGGGCAGATACCAATTGGTATTGTTTCAGAAATCGACGAATATGGCACGTTCCGTCGTACCGTCCAGCTTCCATGTTTTCCCGTCGTACCCCGTCCGCGCGTGCATCGCTGCGCCGCCGCGCCAGCCAGCTGGCGCTCACCCTCTGCGTGGGCTCGGCCCTGGCCATGCCGCCGGGGCACGCGCGCGCCAACGTTGTCGAGGGGATGCGCATCGACGATGCGATCCGGGTCGGCGGCAAGGAACTGCAGCTCAATGGCACCGGGCTGCGCTCGGCGTTCATTCTCAAGGGCTATGTGGCCGCGCTTTACCTGCCGGAAAAGGCGCGCAACGCCACCGTGGTGCTGGGCGGCCACGGTCCCAAGCGCCTGCAGATCCGGCCGCTGCGCGAAGTCGCACCCGATACCTTTATCAAGGCGCTGAACGACGGGCTTCGCGAAAACCACAGCGAGATCCAGCTGCAGCGGCTATCCGACCGCATGCTCCAGCTCAGGCAGACCATGGAGCAGATGGGCACGGCCCGCAAGGGCGACGTGATCAATTTCGACTTCTCGCCCGATGGCGGCACCATGGTCGCCATCAACGGCACGCCGCGCGGCAAGCCGATCCCGGGCGAGGATTTCTACCAGGCGGTGCTGCGCGTTTTCCTTGGCGACCATCCGGTCGACCGGGAACTCAAGCGCGGACTCCTGGGCGGTTGACCGCCAAAGGCGGCCCTAAGCCCGCCCGCCAGAACTCACGCCGCCGGCCTCGCCGCTCCGCCACCGCGGATGCCTGGCCGGCGTTCTTTACCTAGGGCGGGATATCCCCGCCCGGTCTTTTGACGGGAGACACGATCTCATGCAATCCAGCAAAATCGCACTGGCCCTGGGCCTGGCAGCCGCCGCCACCCTGGCGCAGGCACAAAGCTTCCCGAGCAAGCCGATCCGGCTGATTATCCCGTTCGCGCCCGGCGGCACCACGGATATCGTGGGCCGTGGCGCGGCCGACCAGATGAGCCGCATCCTGGGCCAGCCCGTGGTGGTGGAAAACCGCGCCGGCGGCGGCGGCTCGATYGGCGCCGACGCCATCGCCAAGGCCGCGCCCGACGGCTACACCATCGGCATCTCCACTGTGTCCACCATGGCGGTCAACCCGGCTTGCAATCCCAAGCTGTCGTATGACCCGATCAAGGACTTCAAGCCCATCACCAACCTGGCCAACGTAGCCAACGTGATCGCGGTCAACCCGAATTTCCCGGCCAAGGACTACAAGGAGTTCCTGGCTGCGCTGAAGGCCAATCCGGGCAAGTATTCGTACGCCACATCCGGCACCTGCGCCTTCGGCCACATGCTGGGCGAGCAGTTCAAGGTCTCGACCAAGACCTTCATGGTCCATATCCCCTACCGCGGCGCGGGCCCGGCACTGAACGACGTGCTGGCCGGCCAGGTACCCATCATGGTCGACAACCTGCCCTCCTCGATGCCCTACATCAAGGCCGGCAAGCTGCGCCCGATCGTGGTGGCATGGAACAAGCGGATCGACGCGCTGCCGAACGTGCCGACCTTCGGCGAACTGGGCCTGAAGGAGCCGAACGACCCGGCCTGGTACGGGCTGGTGGCCCCGGCCGGCACGCCTGACGACGTCATCAAGAAGCTCAATGAAGCCGCCGTCAAGGCACTGCAGGACAAGGACTTCCAGCAGCGCCTGCGCGCCGCCGGCGCCGAACCCTCGGGCAACACCCCGGCGGAGCACGCGGCCGAGATCAAGAAGGAATTCGAAAAGATGAAACACCTGGTCAAGGTGCAGAACATCAAGCTGGAGCAGTGATACCGCGCCTGCCTGCATGAACGCCAGGCTTCAGCGCATCGTTGGCCCCCGATACGGGGGCCTTTTTATTTGGCGGGCATTTGCGCCCCGGTGCCGCTTATTCGAGCGTGACGTTGGCGGACTTGATCACCCCCGCCCACATCTTGCGGTCCTGCGCCAGGAAGCTGGCGAAGTGCTCAGGCGTATCGCCCACCGGTTCGGAGCCGAACTCCGCCAGTTTCTTCTTCACCTCCGGCCGCGCCAGCGCTTTCACCAGTTCCCTGTTGAAGCGCTCCACAACCGGCTTTGGCAGGTCCCTGGGGCCGAAAATGCCCTGCCAGGTGGGCATGTCGAAGCCCTTGAGGCCGCTTTCCGCCAGCGTCGGCACGCCGGGCAGCAACGCGGAGCGCGTGCTGCCGGTGACGGCCAGCGCCTTGACCTTGCCAGCCTGGACCAGGCTGGCTGCCGTGGTGATATTGTCCACGGTCATGGCGATATGCCCGCCCATCAGGTCGGTGATGACCGGGGTGGCGCCCTTGTACGGCGCATGGACCATGTCGATCCCGAGCCGGTGCAGCATGGTCTCGGCGATCAGGTGATTGGAGGTGCCGACGCCCGACGTGCCGAAGGTGGCCGACGGGGTCCGCTTCACGTAGGCGACGAAGTCGGCCATGTTCCGCACCGGCAAGGTGGGGGCGACGATCACCACATTGGGTTGCGTGGCGAGCATCACGATGGGCGTGAAATCCTCCACCTTGTAGGGCGTTCCCTTGGGATTGAGCAGATGGCTCACGGCCATCGCGCCGGCGGCACCCATGCCGATGGTGTAGCCATCCGCCGGGGACTTCGCAACCTTGTCGGCGGCGATATTGCCACCGGCGCCGGGCACGTTCTCCACCACCACGGGAACCCCCAGGCTGTCCGACAGCGGCGCCTGCACCAGCCGCGCCAGCAGGTCCGCCGAGCCGCCCGGCGCAAAACCGACCAGCAGCCGTACCGGCCTTGCTGGCTTCCACTCCTGCGCCTGCGCAACCGATACCGTCGATACCGCGGCCATGCCTACGCCCACCATCAGCAAGCCGCGTAGCAGCGGCCGCATGCGTTTCACCAGCTTTTCCATCTTGAGTCGCGCTCCAGCTATGTCATGGGCAATGGGTAACAGGTCTGCCGGGTTGCCCGCACCCCGGTTAGTCGGCTTATGCCCGCGCGGCATCAGTGCGATCGAGCACCTGCGCCAGCACGGTGGCCACCATGCGGTTCGACAGCAATACCGGTGCCTGCGCATGCCGCGCCACCTCAAGGCGCATCGCCTCGGTGAAGCCCATGCAATGCATGACGATCAGGTCGCAGCCGCGCAGGGC
>NZ_JBFTLX010000116.1:0-40880 GCF_056396665.1 Cupriavidus sp. 05T313
CGGAGGCAGCCAATGGATCGCGACACCATGGAGTACAAGGGGTTCGTCATCCATGTCTTCTGCGAGATGATCAAGGATGGCTCGTACACGGCATCGTGCGAAATCTGGGAAGACGCGGCTGTCGTGCACGATGCCAGATCGATTGGCCGGAACTCCGCCACTGCCGCGGATGCGAAGGCGGCGGCTTACGGATGGGCGAGGCAGTGGATAGACAGCAATTCTTGAGCATGAGGCGGGGCCGGTACCTCGGCGGCGTCTGGCCGGATCTCAATGACATCCGGACGCACTGGCGGACAAGGGGTGGAAGCGCGCTGGCGCGGGACAGGCACCTGAAGGCAGGCTCGAACGATTGCGAGGGCCGCGTGACGTACAAGGCAGTGGCCACGGCGCTGGCCTACGAGTACATGCCTGCCGACCAGTTGCTGGACTGATTCCGTGCCGCAACAACGCCGCCGTCGGGTTGCTTCATTCGCTATCGGGGTGCGATGGAGGTGCGGTCCAAATTACCTCCGCCTGTTCCTGGCACGGCGCGGCGACCGGTGTCGCAAGCATGGCGCATCAGGACGGTCTTCCTGCCATATCCGGCCATATCGCCTCGTGAGCTCGGCTTCACTGCGCGAAGCCATCCGCTTTTTGTACGCAAGAGATGAGCGGCCGCGCGTATGCTGAGTATGCTGGATAAAGTAGACGCTCACCTGACCAACCGGAGGGAATCATGACCGCGCCTGTTACACCCCAGGTTATGCCCAAGTGCCCGTCATGCGGCGCGCAAGGGATGGATAAGATTGCCCACCGTCATCAGCTCTCGCACAGCAATGTTCCCCTCTTCGTTGTCGTTCACTGTAATGAGTGCGGGCATGTTTATGGGGTCCTGCCACACTCGCAGGCATAGGCAGGTCCGCGCTACGCAACGCCGCTTTTCCTAGTCGCGAGGAGGCAGCCATGTTCAAGCATCTTCTGGTACCCACGGACGGATCCCCGCTCTCCGAAACCGCAGTCAGAATGGCGATGCTGGTCGCCAGGGACTTCCAGGCGAAGGTAACAGGCATTCACGTCATTCCCGAGTTTCGCGTCTTTACCCATCGCGTCGACATGCTCGAGGATGCGCAGGAGCGCTTTGCCCAAAGGGCTGAACACCATGCGGCGCAATACCTGGGCGTGATCGCGCAAGCCGCGAAGGAAGCAGGGGTGGAGTGCGAAACGGTCTGTGTAACCGGCGACCATCCTTATGAGGCGATCCTCCTGGCGGTGGAGGAGCGGGGCTGCGACCTTGTCGTCATGGCCTCGCACGGCCGATCTGGCATTCAGGGGCTGCTGATCGGCAGTGAAACCCAGAAAGTCCTGACGCATGGCACGATCCCGGTTCTTGTGTATCGTTGAGGGATCGTGCCCGGTTGACAGCGCCTGAAGCGCACCGCCTTCAGGCGGCTTGGCGGGTACCGATTCCTTCGCTCACGCTGCCCTGCGCGAGCCGCCTCCAGTTCTTCGCTGCATAGGCATGGGCTTGCCTTAATGCTGCCCACAGACCGACCAGCCTGAGTCTCTTCAGCAAGCCTCTGGCTTCGAATTCCGTCGTGCGCCGGACCCGTGTCCTGCCATCCCCGAGCGATTCAAGGGTGAAGGTGTCGATCAGCCTGCCAACCCAGGCGCGGCACCAGAYGGTACTTTCCAGCATCTGGTACTGCAGCAGCCGGTCCGGCTCCAGTTGCAGGATGCGCTGGTTGATCGTGCCGCGGTCCGTGGTGCATTGGCGCGTATTCCCGACCGCGGCGGTGCCTTCCAGGACCCGGCAGCTCACTGGCTTGGGAATTCCGAACCAGAACAGCAACGGGCGCGACGTATCCATGCGCGCATGCAGGAAGTGCGGCCAGACATGCCGCGGCTCGCATTCGAAAATCCACTCGGATTTGATCTCCATAACCTGTGCCCGATTGCGGATAGTGGTTGGAGGAAACAAAAGGGAGCCGCGCGGGCTCCCCTCGTTCAACAGGCCGGCACGGCTTACAGTGCGGCGTCTTTCAGCTTCTTCATCGGGCGTACCTTGACCTTGACGGTTGCCGGCTTGGCGGCGAACCACTGGTCTTCGCCGGTGAAGGGGTTCTTGCCGAAGCGCTTCTTGGTGGCGGGAACCTGGGTGGCGACGACCTTGAGCAGGCCCGGCAGGGTGAACTCGCCGGCGCCCTTCTTGTGGACAGCGCTGAGCACCGTGTTTTCGAGATGGGCCAGCACGGTCTTGACTGTCTTGGCATCCAGTTCGGTCTGGGCGACGAGGTGGGCGACAAGGCTGGATTTGTTGAAGGTGTCCTTCAGGGGTTTCACCGCCGGTGCGGCTGCTGCGACCTTCCTGGCCGGCGCGGCCTTCTTTGCCGGTGCTGCTTTCTTTGCCGGCGCTGCCTTCTTGGCGGCAGGCTTGGCGGTGGTCTTTACGACAGCATTTGCTTTGGTAGCCATGGGTCTTGAATCTTGTGTTCGTTGAATTGCCGCCTGCTGCCGACGGCAGCAGGCGCGCGGCGAGCATAGCACTCCGCGCGGCGCATGCCAAACGCGCGCCATCGGCGCGATTCAGGCTGACACGGCCGTCGATGGCCGCGCGGATCATGGCTTGCAGGCGCTCCGGTCCGCGGATGTGGTGAATAAGGCTATTAAAATGCGAACGATCCGACGCGGATCGCGGTGGTCAGGCGGAGCGGCTCCGCATGCCAACCACGGCGGCAGGTCATGCAACCGTTGGCAGTTGCTGGTCCGCTTTGGCGCCGAGGCCGAAGCGGCGACCGCGATTCTGCGCAAGCACTGCCGAGCCTACGACGGATCTTTGGTACGCGTACGCGAAACGGCTCCCATGATGCCCAGGCCGAGGGCGATGATACACACGATGCCCACATAGACCTGTGCCACACCAGCGGTAACGAGACCCCACGCTATGCCGCCGACGAGCAGCAGCAGTCCTACCAGGTAGAGCGCGAACGACATGAGGCAGCTCCTTGCAAAGCGCCGCGAACCGTCGCGGCATAGGAGCAATTTAGTCGGCGGGTCCGCTGTCGGCTATCGGAGGATCGCGGAGATTGACGTAGGCCGGTTCTGACTTGTCCAGTGTGGCAAGTCCAGTGGCGCCTGGTGCAAGGCAATGGTTTCGGGGCGCGTGCGTCTTGGTGTCGCGCACCCCGTAGCCCTTGAGGAGGACGATTTCGCCATCCTGGATTACGGCGTGCGCGAGACCTGGGGCTTTGCTGTCCTGCATCGACACTGCGATGAGCCGGCGGCACGCTTCGCATCGGAAGGGAGCGAAGGCGCGCATGCCGGGCAATGCGCGATCCGGTTACGCGCCTGGCAACCACGCGCGGCGGCGCGCCATGTGCACGCCATTGGCGCGGCAGGAAAGACGCCTTACTTGGCGGGCGCTTCCGCCGCGCGCTTGTCGGCGTCGCGCAGCCGCTTGACGGCTTTGCCCAGCAGGCCGCCTTCGCTATCGGATACCGCGGCTTCCAGCGTTGCCAGCGCTGCCTTGATCTGCGCGCCGTGGGCGGCGGAGAAGGCCTGGTCTTCAATCAGGGCGTCGGCCTCCTTGCGGGCGCGCTTGCCCAGCTTGCGGGCGAACTCGGGGTCGAGCTGGCCCTGGGCGGTGGCGTTGGCGATATGGTCGAGCAGGGCGATCAGGCCTGGCGCCGTAGTGGTGGCCGGCACGGCTTCCTCGGTCTTCCTGAGCTTTTTGGGCATAGTTCTTTTCCTCCGGTTGGGGCTCGATTCTATCGCTGGGGCAGAAGCGGGGCCTGCTTCCAAATATGAAAGATTCATGACAGCCGCGAGCAGGGCAGCCTCGCCACCCAGCGATTTGCTGCGGTGCACACCATAGCACATCGCGGCACGGAATCCCCGGGCCGGCACCACTGGCACCGGGGCACGGGGCATGAAAAAAGGGGAGGGGCACTGCGTGCGCCTCCCCTTTTCTGTGGCTGCCGCCCCGCGGATGGTCAGACCACCGTGGCCAGCGCCAGGGTCAGCAGCAGCGCGATCACCGAGATCAGGGTTTCGCAGACCGACCAGGTCTTGAAGGTCTGGGCCACGGTCATGTTGAAATACTCCTTGACCAGCCAGAAGCCGCCGTCGTTCACGTGCGAGAGGATCAGCGATCCGGCGCCCGTGGTCAGCACCAGCAGTTCGGGCCGGGTGCCCGGCACGCTGGCGGCGATCGGCGCGACGATGCCGGCTGCGGTGGTCATGGCTACCGTGGCGGATCCGGTGGCGATTCGGATCAGCACCGCGACCAGCCAGCCGAGCAGCAGCACCGACACATGCGCGCCGGTGGCCACGTCGACGATGGCGTTGGAGATGCCCGAATCGCGCAGCACGCGGCCAAAGCCGCCGCCGGCGCCGACCACCAGCGTGATGATGGCGGTGGGCGCCACGCACTCGTTGGTGAACTTCAGGATGTTTTCCCGGTTGAAGCCGCGGGCCTTGCCGAAGGTGTAGAAGCTCACCAGCGCGGCGATCAGCAGGGCGATCACCGAATTGCCGATCAGCTTGAGGAAATCATTGAAAAAGGTCTTGGGCGTGCTGATGACATCCGCCCAGCTGCCGATCAGCATCAGGAACACGGGCAGCAGGATGGTAAACAGCGTGATGCCGAAGCCGGGCAACTGGTGCGATGCCTTGACGCTCTCGTCTTCCTCGGTGAACTGTTCGGCCAGCGGATTGATATCCGGCAGCTTGACGTAGCGGTCCATCAGCTTGGCGAACAGCGGGCCGGCGATGGCGGCGGTGGGGATGCCGACGATCAGCGCGTACATGATGGTCTTGCCGATGTCCGCCTTGTAGGCGGTCACCGCCAGCAGCGCGGCAGGGTGCGGCGGGATCAGCCCGTGCACCACCGACAGGCCTGCCACCATCGGGATGCCCACCAGCACCATGGAGGTCCCGGTGCGCTTGGCCACGTTGAAGGCGATCGGCACCAGCAGCACGAAGCCCACCTCGAAGAACACCGGCAAGCCGACGATAAAGGCGATGGTGACCATGGCCCAGTGCACGTTCTTCTCGCCGAAGGCATCGATCAGCGTGCGCGCGATGCGTTCGGCGCCGCCGGATTCGGCCATCATCTTGCCGAGCATGGTGCCCAGGCCCACGACCAGCGCGATGTGGCCCAGGGTGCCGCCCACGCCGGCCTCGAACGATTTGACGATGTCGCCCATCGGCATGCCCACGGCAAAGCCGAGCAGCACCGACACGACAACCAGTGTGATGAAGGGGTTGAGCTTGAACTTCGCGATCAGCACGACCAGTGCGATCACGGCGATCAGCGCGTAAAGCAAGAGTGTGGTTCCGGTTACGGCGCCCATATTGTCTCCTTTGTGCGGGGTCCGCCGGTGGCCCGGCGGGGCTCCCCCGCGTCCGCTATGAAAAGGGCCGCGCTGGCGGCGGCCGGTTCAGGTTGTTCGTGGCAGGCTGGCCTGGGTTCAGGCCGCCGGCTTCTTGTAGGCGATGCAGTCCACTTCCACCTTGCAGTCGACCACCATGCTCGACTGCACGCAGGCGCGCGCCGGCGGGTTGGCGCCGAAGTATTCCTTGAAGATCTTGTTGAAGGAGGCGAAGTCGCGCGCGTCGTCCAGCCAGACGCCGCAACGCACGATGTGCTCGGTGCCGTAGCCGGCTTCGGCCAGGATGGCCAGTACGTTCTTGATGGCCTGGTGGGTCTGGGGCACGATGCCGCCGTCGATCACCTCGCCGGCCACCATCGGCACCTGGCCGGACACGTAGAGCCAGCCGTCGGCTTGCACGGCACGGGCAAAGGGCATGTGCTGGCCACCGGTGCCGGCGCCGCCTTCGACGCCAAATCGCTTGATATCCATGGGGAACTCCTGAAGCAAATTGCAGATTGGGTTTATTGCTGGCCGCGCGGCACGGGGCGCGCGGCCGGGATTCACCACGCGGATTGCCGGCCGCGCGGCCTCGTTACTGTGGCGTTGCGGCGTTCGCCCCTGCGGGCTTGCCGCGTGCAAGGAAGCGGCCCGCGCGCGTGCCGGTGGGCCGGCGCTGTTGCCACGACAACTCGCCGTTGACCCACACCGCGGCGATGCCCTCGGCCGGTTGCATGGGGTCGGTGAAGCTGGCCGCATCGCGAATCGTGGCGGCGTCGAACAGGACCAGGTCCGCCCAGTAGCCTTCGCGCACGAAGCCGCGTTCAGTCAGGCCGAAGCGTTCGGCCGACAGCCCCGTCATCTTGTGGATCGCTACCGTCAGCGGGAACAGCTCGCGATCGCGCGCGTAATGGCCAAGCACACGCGGAAAAGCGCCCCACAGGCGCGGGTGGGGCAGGGGGTCGTTGGGCAAGCCATCGGAACCCACCACGGTGGCGGGGTGGCTCAGGATGCGGTCCACGTCCGCGTCTTCCATGCAGTGATAGACCGCGCCGGCCGGCTGCAGGCGGCGCGCGGCGTCTTCCAGGCCGAGCTCCCACTCGGCGGCGATGTCGGCCAGCAGCCGGCCGCCCATGTCCGGGTGCGGTTCGGACCAGGTCACCATGATGTCGAAATCGCTGGTGACCTGCTTGAGGTCGAGCGTGGAGGAACTGGCGGTGTAGGGATAGCAATCGCATCCCACCGGCTGCCAGCGCTGGGCCCGCTCCAGCGTGTCCAGCACCTCGGCGCTGCGGCCCCAGTTGTCGACGCCGGCGCATTTCAGGTGCGAGATCACCACGGGCACGCGCGCGTGCCGGCCGATGCGGAAGGCTTCGTCCATCGCTTCCAGGATCTCGGCGAACTCGCTGCGCAGGTGGGTGGCATAGAGCGCGCCGGCGCGGGCCAGCGGTTCGGCCAGCGCCAGCACTTCGTCGGTGGTGGCGGAGAACGCATTGGCGTAGGCCAGCCCGGTGGACAGGCCAAGCGCGCCATGGTCGAGCGCTTCCTCAAGCTGCGCGCGCATGGCGGCGATCTCGGCCGCGGTGGCGGTGCGGTCCAGCCGGTCCATATGGTTGCTGCGCAGCGCGGTATGGCCGACCAGGGCCGCCACGTTGACGGCCGGCTGCGCCGCCTGCACGGCTTGCGCGTAGGCGGCGAAATCGGGATAGCGGAAGGCATCGGCGGTGCCCAGCAGGTTCATCGGATCGGGCGGTTCGCCGCGCAGCGCGACGGGCGCCGCGCTGATGCCGCAATTGCCGACGATCACGGTGGTGACGCCCTGCGACAGCTTGGGCGTCATCTCGGGCTGGCGTATCACATTGGTGTCGTCGTGCGTGTGCACGTCGATAAAGCCAGGGGCCAGCACCAGCCCTTCGCCTTGCACCACATGCGCGGCGCTGCCGGGATCGATGCCGTCGGCACCGTCCTCGAGCATGGCGATGCGGGCGATGCGCCCGGCGCGCAGCGCCACGTCGGCCAGGCGCGCTTCGGCGCCGGAGCCGTCGAGCAGGGTCGCGCCGCGGATCAGGGTGTCAAACAGTTCAGGCATGGTCAGTCTCCGAGCGGCTGGCGGCTTTCCGGGGCATCCGGTCCGGCAGTGTTGCCGCGGTGCGCGTCGAGCACGTACTTGAGCCGCCGCAATTGCTCCTGGCTCTGGTCCTGCTGGAGCAGGGCGAGCTGGGTAGCCAGCACGTCCATCACCAGCAGCATCGCGTAGCGCGAGGCCGAGGGCTTGAAAATAAAATCGGTTTCCAGCGTGCGCACCGGCAACAGCACGTCGGCGCGTGCCGCCAGCGGCGAGCCCAGCGCGGTCACCGCGACCAGCTTCGCGCCGTATTCGCGGGCAATATCGCAACTGGCCAGCATCTCGGGCACATTGCCCGTGGCGGAGAAGGCAAGCACGACATCGTCCTTTTGCAAGGTGGCCGCCACCATCTTCTGCAGCAGCGCGTCCTGGTAGCTGGCCACGGGACGGCCCAGGCGGGCCAGGCGGTAACGCGCCTCGTCGGCCATGAAGGACGAGCCGCCACCCATGCCAAAAGCGTAGACCATGCGTGCCTCCAGCAACAGGCGCGCCGCACGCTCCATATGGTCGGGGTCGATCAGCTTGCGGTTGACCTCAAGTGAGTCCAGGATATCCGCATGAATGCTGTCGGCCAGCGTGGCCGGGGACGGCTCCGCCGCGCGGGCGACTTCCGCCTGCAGGAAACGCTGGCCCACCGCGGTGGCTTGCGCCAGGCGCAGCTTCAGGTCGCGCACGTCGCGGCAGCCGATGGCCTTGGCGAAACGGGTCACGCTGGCCTCGCTCACCCCGGCCTGGCGCGCCAGTTCGTTGATGCTGGTGGCCGCCGCGCCAGCCAGGTCCTGCAGGATCACTTGCGCGACCTTCTGCTCGGCCAGGCGCAGCGTGGGGCCACGCTCGGCAATGCGGGTCAGGATGTCGAAGGGCGCGGACATGGTTGGCAGGTCGGTGGTGGAGGCAAGCGGGTCCATCGGGCCGATGTTGCCCCGGAGCCAGCTTTGAATGTTACTTTATAACAAGGGTGAAATATCGTAATTTCAAGGCTATCATTACGTCAATCGGAATTTTTCAGGATGATGGCAACATGCGTGAAATAAAGTACCAAGCCGGCACGATCGATCCGCTCAACAAGGCGCTGGGCAAGCTCGAGGCGCCGCTGGCGCCCGATGACGCTGGCCAGGTAGGCTGGAAATTGCTGGCCGAAGACCTGAGCCTGCCGGCGGCGGTGCTGTATGAAGAGCGCCTGGTGCATAACCTGGAGTGGATGCGCCGCTTCATGGGCGAGTACGGTGTGCAGCTGGCGCCGCATGGCAAGACCACCATGGCGCCCAAGCTGTTCGCGCGCCAGCTTGCCGCCGGCGCCTGGGGCATCACCCTGGCCACCGCGCACCAGACCGCCGCCGCGTATGCGCACGGCGTGCGGCGCGTGATGATGGCCAACCAGCTGGTTGGCCGCCGCAATATGGAAATCGTGGCCGACCTGCTGCGCGATCCGGATTTCGAGTTCTTCACGCTGGTGGATTCGCCTGAACTGGTGGACCAACTCGGCGCCTATTTCAGTGGCCGCGGGCAGCAGCTACAGGTCTTGCTGGAGCTGGGCGTGACAGGCGGCCGTACCGGCGTGCGCGACGCGCGGCAGCAGGAGGCGGTGCTGGCGGCGCTGGCGCGCTGGCCCGGCGTGCTGTCGCTGGCCGGCGTGGAAATCTACGAAGGGGTGCTGAAGGAAGAGGCCGACATCCGCGCGTTCCTGCAACGCACCGTCGCGGTGACGCGCGAACTGGCCGCGGCGAGGCGCTTCGGCCGCAACCCGGTGGTGATGTCCGGCGCGGGCTCGGCCTGGTACGACGTAGTGGCGGAGGAGTTCGCCCGCACCGACATCGGCACGCCGATCGACATCGTGCTGCGCCCCGGCTGTTACCTCACGCACGACGTCGGCATCTACCGCGCCGCGCAGCAACGCATCCTGGCCAGCAACCCGGTCGCGCAGAAGATGCGCGAAGGCCTGCTCCCGGCGTTGCAACTGTGGGCCTATGTGCAGTCGATTCCCGAGCCTGACCGCGCCATCATCGGCATGGGCAAGCGCGACGCCGCCTTCGACGCCGGCATGCCGCTGCCCGCCCAGGTGTACCGCCCCGGCACGGAGGCCCCGGTGCCGGTGCCCGTGCACTGGGAAGTCACCGGCATGATGGACCAGCACGCATACCTGCAGATCCGGCCGGGCGACGATCTCAAGGTCGGCGACATGGTTGCCTTTGATATTTCGCATCCATGCCTTACCTTCGACAAATGGCGCCATATCCCGGTGCTCGACGGCGACCTGCGCGTGATCGACCTCGTGCAGACGTTTTTCTGAAACGGCATCGCAGGCAGCAGTGACGAGCAGCAACGAACAGCAACGACAGCAACGACAGGGGACGCTTGCACCATGAGCATCGACATTCTCGCTTTCGGCGAAGCACTGGTTGAATTCAACCAGCAGCCCGACGATCCCACGCGCTACCTGCAAGGGTTTGGCGGCGACACTTCCAACTTCTGCATCGCGGCCGCGCGGCAGGGCGCGCATGCCGGCTATATCAGCGCGGTGGGCGAGGACACCTTCGGCGAACGGCTGCTGGCGCTATGGACGCAGGAGCGGGTCGATACGCGCCACGTGCGCGTCGATGCCGGTGCGCCGACCGGCGTGTACTTCGTCACGCACGACGCGCACGGTCACCGCTTCGACTACCTGCGCAGCGGCTCCGCGGCCAGCCACTACAGCCACGAGAACCTGCCGCACCACGCCATCGCCGAGGCGCGCTACCTGCATGTTTCCGGCATCAGCCTGGCGATCAGCACCAACGCCTGCGACGCCGGCCTGGCGGCAATGGAGCACGCGCGCAAGGCGGGTTGCAAGGTCACGCTCGACACCAACCTGCGCCTGCGGCTCTGGACGCTCGCACGCGCACGCGGCATCATGCGCGAGGCCTTTGCGCTGACCGACGTATGCCTGCCAAGCTGGGACGACATCACGGTGCTGACTGGTCTCAACGACCGCGACGCCATCGTAGACTACCTGCTGGGCTGCGGCATCGGGCTGGTGGCGCTGAAGCTGGGCGAGGAGGGTGCCTATGTGGCGACCCCCGACGCCCGCTCGCTGGTGCCGCCGTACCCGGTGCGCCCGCTCGATGCCACCGGCGCCGGCGACTGCTTCGGCGGCAGTTTCGTCGCTCGCCTGGCCGCTGGCGACGATCCCTTCGAGGCCGCGCGCTATGCCAACGTCGCGGCCGCGCTGTCCACCACCGGCTACGGCGCCGTGGCGCCGATCCCGTTTATCGAAACCGTGCTGGCGCGAATGGCCCAGTCGGTTTCCGTGATTGCCTGATACCGCCTGGCGCCCGGCGCCGCCCAACGGGCGGCCGGGCAGGCCGGCTTGCAACCCCAAGCGCCAAGTCCCATCGTCCGACCTTACCGAACACCCACTGCCATGCAAACTCAATCTCCCTCGCTGATCGAACGCCTTGTTAACGTGCCGGTGATCCCGGTGCTCGAGTTTTCCTCCGTCGACGAAGCCCTGCATGTGTCCGAAGCCCTGGTCGGCGGCGGCCTGCCGGTGCTGGAGATCACGCTGCGCACGCCCGTGGCGCTGGACGCCATCAAGGCCGTGGCGGCTGCGTTTCCGCAGGCCTGCGTGGGCGCGGGGACGGTGCTGACAGCGGCGGACCTCAAGGCCGTAGGCGATGCCGGCGCGCAATTCGCGGTCTCGCCCGGGCTCACGCCGGCACTGGCCGTGGCTGCGCAGGGCGCCGGCGTGGCGCTGCTGCCTGGCGTGGCCACCGCCAGCGAAGCGATGGCGGCCATGGAGGCCGGCTTCAAGTTCCTGAAGTTCTTCCCGGCGGAAGCGTCGGGCGGGGTGCCGATGCTCAAGTCGCTCTACGGACCTTTCGCGCAGTTGCGCTTCTGCCCCACCGGCGGCATCGATCTCGCGCGTGCGCCAAGCTATCTCGCTCTGCCCAATGTGGTGTGCGTGGGCGGCTCTTGGGTGGTACCCAAGGACGCCGTGGCCAAGGGCGACTGGGCGCGGGTGCGTACGCTGGCGCAGGAGGCTGCCGCGCTGCGCAAGAGCGCCTGACGCCTGCCTGGGGCGTCGGACAAAGGCGGATAGCACGCCGCCTCGCCAGGTTCTAAGCTTGCCTTATCCGGACTGCTGGAGGCAGCATGTTTGCGCGATTGGCGGGAAAGGCGGCGGGTAGCGCGGCAAGCTCCGCGGGAAGCGGGGCCCGCCGGCTGCGCCGCGCGCTGGTTTGCGCGCTGGTCCTGTTCGCCGAGTCCTGCGCCAGCCTGCCACCGTCAGTTCCACGCGAGCAAACCGCCGCCCTGTCCGACCCTGCCACCACCGCCCTGGGGCGGTTGGTCGCGGAAAGCTCGCCCGACCCGGCCCTGTCCGGCTTCCACGTGATCGCTTCCGGCGAGGAAGCCTACGGCACCCTGATTTCGCTGGCGCAACATGCCACGCGCACGCTGGATCTCCAGTACTACATCATCGAGGCCGACGAATCCTCCCGCGAAATCCTGCACCAGGTGCGGGCCGCCGCCGAGCGGGGCGTGCGTGTGCGTGTTCTGGTCGATGACCTGCACAGCGATGGCGAGGACCGGGCCTTTCTGCGCTTCGCGGGACATCGCAATATCGAAGTGCGCATGTTCAACCCGTTCCCGGCGGGGCGCTTTTCCAAGTTCACGCGGATGCTCTCTTCCGCCACCGACGTCCGGCGCCTGAACCGGCGCATGCACAACAAGGCGTTTATCGCCGACAACGCACTGGCCATGACCGGCGGGCGCAACATAGGCAACGCCTATTTCGTGAGGGCGCCGGATACCAATTTCGTCGATCTCGACGTGATCGCGGCCGGGCCCGCCGTGCGCCGGCTCTCCGCTGCCTTTGACCAATACTGGAACAACCCGCTGGCGGTATCGGTGGAAACACTCGCGACCCCGGCCGAGACGGCGGACGCGGCCGCCAGCGCCGGTGGCGCCAGCGCGGCACGGCCCGAGCGGACCCTGGTCGACGCGGAAACCGAGCGCAAGCGCATCGAGGCACAGGGTATGACGCCGCCCGGCACAATCGACGCACGCGCCAGCTTCCTTGGGCGCCAGTTCGCGGGTGGTGGCAAGCTGGCGCTCGAATGGGCATCCGCCAGCGTGATGGTGGATGCGCCGAGCAAGGTGTCGCCGGACCAGGCGCCCGCCGCCCGCGAGACCATGGGTGAAGAACTGGGCCGCATGCTCAGCGGGGCGAACCGGGAGATCATCCTGATCTCGCCATACTTCATCCCTGGCGACCGCGGGGTGGCGTGGATGGCGGATCTGGTCAAGCGCGGCGTGAAAGTGCGCGTGCTGACCAACTCTCTGGCCGCCACCGATGCGCCCATCGTCCACGTCGGCTACCGGCGCTACCGGCCCGACCTGCTGCGCGCGGGCGTGGAACTGCATGAGCTGAAGTCGCGACCCGGCCGGCCGCAGAAAATCATCGGGGATTACACGTCGTCGCAGGCCAGCCTGCATGTGAAGGCCGCGGTCGCGGACCGTACCAACCTGTTCGTGGGTTCGATGAACTTCGATCCCCGCTCGGCCAGCCAGAACACCGAGACTGGCCTGATCATCCACAGCCCGAAGCTGGCGCAGCAAGTCGCACAGCTATTTGCCGGGGCGATCGATGACAACAGCTACCTGCTGCGCTTGTCCGGACAGGGCGCGGTGCAATGGGTGGATGGCAAGGGAGACAAGGCAGTGGTGTTGGATACCGAGCCGGATACCAGCTGGTCGAAGCGCACCTGGATCGACGTGCTCGCGCCATTCACGCCGGAGGAGCTGCTGTAACACCCCCGGCGCGCTGGCCGGGGATGACGAGCGAGGCGGCGGGTGGAGGCGGGCGGGTCGCGCCATGCCAGGCCCACGCCGCCAGGCACCGGAGCCGGTGCCGGCGACACATCCTATTTGCTGCGATCCGCCGCGCCTTCGAGCTTCTGGCCGCCCTTCTGAATATCCTGGCCGAGCCCGGCCATGGTGTTGCAGCCAGCCAGCAGGGTGGCAAACAGAATGCAGAAGATCCATCCTTTTTTCACGCCAGACTCCTTTCGATCATTGAATTCGCCGCAATTCTACCGTTGTCGCGGGGCACTATGAAGCGCGACTCCCGCCATTTTGTAACCGTTCGTGCCCGGCGAAACGTGCAACAGGACGCCGCATTCCGGGGACGAGGCGGCAGCAGGGGCGGCCTGGCTACGCCAGCAGCTCGCGCGCACGGGCGCAAATGGCCGCATGTGTCTGGGCCAGCCACTGGGCCGGGAAGGGCTGGGCCAGCAGGTAGCCTTGCACGGCACTGCAGCCCCAGTTGCGCACCTCGGCCAGTTGGTGCCGCGTTTCGATGCCCTTGGCGCAGACTGGCAACGCAAGGCGCTGTGCCTGCTCGCAGGCGGATTGCAGCCGGGCGGCGCCGGCGCTCTCCTGGTTTGGCTGCGCGGTCGTGCCGATGCAGCGCGCATCGAAGGTCAGCAGATCCGGGCGCAGGCGCTCCAGGGTCGCGCTGCCGCCAGGTGCGTCGGCAAAGTCGCTCAAGGCAAAGCGCACGCCGGCGCGCCGCAGCGTGGCCAGCTTCGCGGCAGCCACGCGGTCGGTGGCGAGCAACGCACCGGGGGGGATCTCCAGGCAAATCCTGGCCGGGTCCAGATGCCGGCGTTCCAGCGTGCGCAGCAGGGTATCGATCATGGGGGTACCGTGCATCTGCGCGCTGGACACCAGCAAGGAGAGTTCCACCGGTTCGCCGATGCCCGGGCAGTTCAGCAGGGGCAGGGCGTTTTCCATCAGCCACCGCGCGACGTCGCCCATCATGCCGAGCGATTCCAGCGCAGGCAGGAAGTCCTGTGGCGCAACACGCCCGAACTCGGGGCTCTGCCACCGCAGCCTGGCTGTATAGCCTGTCACGCAGCCCGTGGACAACGATGCCCGTGCCTGCAGGTTCAGAGCAAGCTGGCTTCGCGCCAGCGCGTGCGGGAGGGCAGCCAGCAGCGGCGTGGAAAGCGGCCGGGACGTTGTGGCAGCGTTGGCGGCAACGCCGTCACCGCCGCGCTTGCGCACACGCAGCATCGCGTCATACGCTTCGCRCAGGCTGCGCTCGGCCGGCTTGTCGGGTTCGTCAAGCGCCACGCCGACGCTGCTGGCCAGGAACAATTCGAACCCATCCTGCAGGAAGGGGCGTGCGAGGCCGGCGGCCACGCCGCGTGCCAGGCGCAGCGCGGCTTCCATGTAATCGGTCGCCGCCAGGGGTAGCGGCACAGCCGCGCCGATGTCGGCTTGCCCCAGCCACGTCATCTCCGCCGGGGGCGCCAGCGCGGCTACACGCGCCACTGCCTGCGCGCGCAACCGTCCGGCCAGATGCGCGCCGAGCATTTCGCTGGCGTGGGTAAAGCGGTCCAGGTGGATAACAAGGACCGCGAATCGTTGCGTGGCGGGCGATAGTTGCCGGCGCGCTGCCAGAGCGCAAGCGAAATCGCTTGTTTCCCGTGGGTCCACCTCCGCCGAGCGGACATCGTCGTCTGCGTCAGGATGCATGGGGGGTCCCTGTCGTGATCCGGGCACGATCCGGCCATGCCGTGACCGCACCAACCGCCATGCCATCCGTGCCCCGGCCTGGGGATCTTGTCCTCAAGCCGCAGTCAGGAGTGGCACGGCACAGCCAGATCATAYGGCACGGCAGGCGCCGCCCGAAGAGCTGCGGATACAGGGATAGTGCGGATTCGCGGGGGCTTGACGGAGCTCAAAATCCGGCGCCTGGCGTAACCAGGCCTGGCGGGCAGGGTGATCAGCCGGTGGTTTCGGCGTCGGCGCCGTCCTCGGGCGGCACGCGCGAGGCCAATACCTTGTCGATGCGCTTGCCATCCATGTCGACGATCTCGAACTTCCAGTCGGCCCAGCGCACCGTGTCGCCGGTTTGCGGGAGCCGGCCCAGCAACAGCAACAACATGCCGGAGAGCGTGTGGTAGCGCTCTTTGTCCTCTTCCGGCACGTGGCGCAGGCCAATGCGGTCTTTCAGCTCGGGGATGGGGATCAGGCCATCGAGCAGCCAGGAGCCATCCTCGCGCTGCACCGCCCATTCCTCGCCGACGCCGTCCTGCTTGAATTCGCCGGTGATGGCTTCGATCAGGTCCTGCAGCGTGACCAGGCCCAGCACCTCGCCGTATTCGTCGATGACGAAAGCGATCTGGCCACCCGAGATGCGGAAATTCTCCAGCAATTCCATGCCGGTCACACTCTCCGGTACGAAAACCGGAGGTTGCACCACGGCGGCCAGGTCGGTGGGCTCGCCGCGCAGGCGGCGCGCAAGCAACTGGCGCGCGCTGACCACGCCGAGCATGTCGTGCATGCCGCCGCGCACCACCGGGAAGCGCGAGTGATCGGACTCCTCGATGCGGCGCAGGTTTTCTTCCAGCGGGACTTCCACGTCCAGGCAGACCACGTCGCCGCGCGGCACCATCAGCGAGGTGAGCTGGCGGTCGTCGAGGCGGAACACATTGCGCACCATGGTGTGCTCGTGCTGCTCGATGACGCCTGCCTCCGAGCCTTCCACCAGCAGCGCATGGATCTCTTCTTCGGTGACGGCCGGGCCACGGCCGCTCTTGACGCCAAGCATGCGCAGCACCAGCCGGGTCGAGCTGGAGAGCAGCTTGACAAAGGGCGTGGAGGCCAGCGCCAGGAAGGAAATCGGGCGTGACACCAGGCGGGCGATGGTTTCCGGCGCCATCTGGCCGAGACGCTTCGGTACCAGTTCGCCAAGCACGATGGAAAAGTACGTCAGGCCCGCCACAACGATGATGGTTGCCACGTAACCGGCGGTCGACGCCTGCAAGCCAAGGCCTTGCAGCCACACACCGAGCGGCTGGGCCAGGGTGGACTCGCCAACCACGCCGTTAAGCACGCCGATCGAAGTGATGCCGATCTGCACGGTCGAGAGGAAGCGGGTGGGGTCTTCGCCCAGCTTGATCGCCTCGATGGCGCCGCGGTCGCCTTCTTCGATGCGCCGTTGCAGGCGGGCCTTGCGAGCCGTCATCAGGGCGATTTCGGACATCGCGAACAGGCCGTTGATCAGAATCAGCGCCAGTAATATGGCAATTTCCATCAGGGTGCGCGCCCTGTGCGCGCAGGAGTTATCGAGGCCCAAAGCATAACATCGCTGTGTGTCAGGACCGCTTCCGGCCTTGCACAGAGTGGCTTATCCATCGCCCGGCGGTATCTGCGGCCGAACGGGCCGCCGCCCCCCGCGCAGCGCGAAAACCGAACGATGCGCCGTTCGAATTCACGACGTTCGAGACGGTGCAAGTCGCTTGTTCCCACTTTCCGTAGCCCGGGAATATTCGATATCCCATTGATATAAAAAGAAAAAACGCTTGTCTCCGCGGGCTGGCACAGCGGTTGCGATACAGACACCGGACCACCGTGCCACGCGGTGAGTCTGGCAACGGCGCTGCCTGGCAGCCGCCGTGAACGCTGTCAAAGCAAGGAGACAAGGATATGGAAGTGCAATCACAAGTCCAGGTGATGGGCATCGACGCCGGCGGCACGATGACCGACACCTTCTTTGTGCGCGCCGACGGGCGGTTCGTCGTCGGCAAGGCCCAAAGCAACCCGGAAGACGAATCCCTGGCCATCTTCAACTCCTCGGAGGACGCGCTTGCGCACTGGCAGCGCGGCGTCGACGACGTGTATCCCGAACTGTTGACCTGCGTGTACTCGGGTACCGCGATGCTCAACCGCGTCGTGCAGCGCAAGGGACTGGACGTGGGCCTGATGGTCAACAAAGGCTTCGAGCACGTCCATTCGATGGGGCGGGCCATCCAGAGCTACCTGGGCTACGCGCTGGAGGAGCGTATCCATCTCAACACGCACCGCTACGACGAACCGCTGGTGCCGCTGTCGCGTACCCGCGGCGTGACCGAACGCACCGACGTGCAGGGTGCGATCGTCATACCGCTGCGCGAAAACGAAGTGCGCCAGGCAACGCGCGAACTGGTGGCGGCCGGGTCAAGGGCCATCGTGATCTGCTTCCTGCAATCGCACAAGAACGGCACCAGCGAGCAGCAAGCTCGCGACATCGTGCGCGAGGAACTCAAGAAGCTGGGCGCCGATCTCCCCGTGTTCGCCTCGGTGGACTATTACCCGCAGCGCAAGGAAAGCCACCGGATGAACACCACGGTGCTCGAAGCCTACGCGGCCGAGCCCTCGCGGCAAACGCTCAAGAAGGTCAGCGACCGTTTCAGGAAGCACGGCGCCAAGTTCGACCTGCGGGTGATGGCCACCCACGGCGGCACCATCAGCTGGAAGGCCAAGGAACTGGCACGCACCATCGTCTCCGGCCCGATCGGCGGCGTGATCGGCTCCAAGCTGTTGGGCGAGACCCTGGGCTACGACAATATCGCCTGTTCCGACATCGGCGGCACCTCGTTCGACATGGCGCTCATCACCAAGGGCAACTTTGCCATTGCCGCCGATCCCGACATGGCGCGCCTGGTGCTGTCGCTGCCGCTGGTGACGATGGACTCGGTGGGCGCCGGCGCGGGCAGCTTCGTGCGGCTCGATCCCTATAGCGGCGCCATCAAGCTCGGTCCGGACAGCGCGGGATACCGCGTCGGTACGTGCTGGCCGGAGAGCGGGCTGGACACGGTGTCGGTTTCCGACTGCCATGTGGTGCTGGGCTACCTCAATCCCGACAACTTCCTTGGCGGCGCCATCAAGCTGGACGTCGAGCGGGCGCGCCAGCATATCAAGGCGCAGATCGCCGATCCGCTGGGTTTGTCGGTGGAGGATGCGGCAGCGGGCGTGATCGAACTGCTCGACCTGCAACTGCGCGAGTACCTGCGCTCCAATGTAAGCGCCAAGGGCTACAACCCGACCGAGTTCGTCTGCTTCTCCTATGGCGGGGCAGGGCCGGTCCATACCTATGGCTACACCGAAKGCCTGGGGTTCAAGGACGTGATCGTGCCGGCGTGGGCGGCGGGCTTCTCGGCATTCGGCTGCGCCTGCGCGGACTTCGAATACCGCTATGACAAGAGCGTCGACCTGGCGCTGCCGCAGGACGCCGCCGAGGCGGACAAGGCCCAGGCGGCCCAGACCATCCAGAAGGCGTGGTCGGACCTGGCCGCCAAGGTGATCGAGGAGTTCAAGATCAACGGCTTCAAGCCCGAAGACGTGATCCTGCGCCCCGGCTACCGCATGCAGTACATGGGCCAGCTCAACGACCTGGAAATCAGCTCGCCTATCGTCAGTGCCGCCACGGCCGGGGACTGGGAGCAGATCGTCGACGCCTTCGAGGAAACCTACGGCAGGGTGTACGCCAGCTCGGCGCGTTCGCCGGAACTGGGCTTCTCCGTCACCGGCGCGATCATGCGCGGCATGGTGATTACCCAGAAACCGGTGCTGCCGGAAGACCCGGAAGGCGGGCCGAAGCCGCCTGCGCAAGCCCGCCTGGGAACGCGCCCGCTGTACCGCCAGAAGCAGTGGCGCGACGCGGTGCTGTGGAAGATGGAGGCGCTGCAGCCCGGCAACATCATTACCGGACCGGCCATCATCGAGTCGGACGCGACCACCTTCGTGGTGCCCGAGGGCTTTGCCACCACGCTCGACAAGCATCGCCTCTTCCACCTCAAAGAAGTGAAGTAAGGAGACACGCCATGAACATGATGTCCAGCAAGGAAGTCGGCCTCGCCGACCTGCTCAAGACCGGCGAAACGCTCAAGCAGTTCCGCGACGCCATCCTGGAGCGCACAGCCAGAACCGGCCACTACAACGGGCTCACGCGCCTTGAATTCCGCGAGCGGGACCCGATCCGCTACGAAAAGCTCTTCTCCAAGCTGCGCGGCGGCCTGGTGCATGCGCGCGAAACCGCCAAGAAGATCGCCGCCAGCCCGATCGTCGAGCAGGAGGGCGAACTGTGCTTCACGCTCTACAACGCCGCGGGCGATTGCGTGCTGACCTCGACCGGGATCATCATCCACGTCGGCACGATGGGCGCGGCGATCAAATACATGATCGAGAACAACTGGGAGGCCAATCCCGGCATCCATCCCGGCGACATGTTCACCAACAACGATTGCTCGATCGGCAATGTCCATCCTTGCGACATCGCCACCATCGTGCCGATCTTCGCGCACGGCAAGCTGGTCGGCTGGGTGGGCGGCGTGACCCACGTGATCGACACCGGCGCGGTGACGCCTGGATCGATGTCGACCGGGCAGGTGCAGCGCTTCGGCGACGGCTACATGATCACTTGCCGCAAGACCGGGGTGAACGACACCCCGTTGYGCGACTGGCTGCATGAGAGCCAGCGCTCGGTACGCACGCCGAAATACTGGATCCTGGACGAGCGTACCCGCATTGCGGGCTGCCACATGATCCGCGACCTGATCGAAGAAGTGATCGAGGACGAAGGACTGGAAGCCTACGAAGAGTTCTCCTACGAGGTGATCGAGGAGGGGCGGCGCGGCCTGCAGACACGCATCAAGGCGATGACGTTGCCCGGCAAGTACCGCAAGGTCGCCTTCGTCGACGTGCCATACAACATCAGGTGGCCTTTACCAGCGGCATCTGGGTGATGATGACGCAGACCCTGGTGCCCACGCAGCGCATCAACGACGGCGCTTACTTCGGTACGGAATTCCATCTGCCCAAGGGTACCTGGATGAACCCGGACGACCGCCGCACCGGCCATGCCTATGCCTGGCATTTCCTGGTCTCAGGCTGGAGTGCGATGTGGCGCGGCCTCTCGCAGGCCTACTTCAGCCGTGGCTACCTGGAGGAGGTCAATGCCGGCAACGCCAACACCTCCAACTGGCTGCAGGGCGGCGGCATCAACCAGGACGGCGAGATCCACGCGGTCAACAGTTTCGAGGCGTCCTCGTGCGGCACCGGCGCCAGCGCCATCAAGGATGGGCTGAATCATGCCGCGGCGATCTGGAACCCGGAAGGCGACATGGGCGACATCGAGATCTGGGAAATGGCCGAGCCACTGCTCTACCTGGGGCGCAATGCCAAGGCCAATTCCGGCGGCTACGGCAAGTACCGGGGCGGCTGTGGTTTCGAGACGCTGCGCATGGTGTGGAAAGCGCAGGACTGGACCATGTTCTTCATGGGCAATGGCTATATGAACAGCGACTGGGGCTTGATGGGCGGCTATCCGGCCGCCACCGGCTACCGCTTCGAGGCCCACAAGACCGGCCTGAAGGAGCGCATTGCCGCCGGCGACAGCCTGCCGCTGGGCGGCGATGCCAATCCGGACCTGCCGGATTACGAGAACCACCTCAACGCCGGCGCGGTAGTCAAGCGCGACCAGCAGTGCATGACCACCGAGGACTGCTACGACAACTACGACCTGTACCTGAACTACCTGCGCGGCGGCCCGGGCTTTGGCGACCCGCTCGACCGCGAGGCGGAAGCCATCGAGCGGGACCTGAACAACGCCTTGCTGTTGCCGGAGTACGCGCAGAAGGTCTACGGCGCCGTGGCGACCAGGGATGGCAACGGCATCTGGAAGGTGGATGCCAGGGAAACGGCGCTGCTGCGCGTCGAGATCCGTAACCAGCGCCTGGCGCGCTCGCAGCCCGTCCAGGAATGGATGAAGGGCGAGCGCGAGCGGATCCTGGTCAAGCACGCTTCGACCCAGGTGCAGCACATGTTCGCCACCAGTTTCGGTCTGTCGAAGAAGTTCGAGCAGCAGTTCCGTACGTTCTGGGATCTGCCGGACTCGTGGACCCTGACCGAGGACGAACTGGACGTGCCGACCTATGGCTCCAAGTACCGCATGGACCTGTCCAAGATGCCCGACGTCAACACCGTGGTGCTGGTCGAGGAATGAAGCCCGGCCCACGCCAGCGAACACAGACATCAGGCAATACGCCACCAGAGAGGATTCAATATGTCCACCTACACCAGTGAACAGGTCAAGAACCTGGTCGACGGCAAGCTCGACTGGGACACCACCTTGCGCATGCTGTCGATGCCCAAGGATGCCGCGCGCTTCCAGCTTTACGTGGAAGCACTGCAGAAGAAGCTCGATTGGGACGATCGCATCGTGCTGCCGCTGAGCCCGCACATGTTTATCGTGCAGCAAGCCAAGACCAGGAATTGGGTGACCCAATGCGACTGCGGCCATGTCTTCTGCGACTATCGGGAGAACTGGAAGCTGCACGCCAACGTCTATGTGCGCGATACGGACGAAGCCATGGCCGAGGTCTATCCGCAACTGATGGCGCCGGATACCCAATGGCAGGTGTACCGCGAGTACTACTGCCCGAAATGCGGGACCATGCACGACGTGGAAGCGCCTACGCCGTGGTATCCGGTGATCCACGACTTCGAGCCGGATATCGATGCGTTCTACACGGACTGGGTGAAGTTGCCGCTGCCGGAGCGCGTGGATTGATGCGCGCATCGGCACGGAAGTAATTGTTTGTCCACTTTCTGGCCCGGGGATGGAGCGGCCATCCCCGGGCGGAAGGCCTGGCGGCCGTTCGATTTTCGGACGGCCGTTTCGTTTTCGGCCGGTCGCTGGCGGACGATCCGGCGCGCGTGCGGCCCGGCAGGGCGCGCGGCCGATGGCTGGCGCGTGGCCTGGAACTTGCACATAGGCAAGTCCCGGCTGGCTTTGGCGGCAGCGTCGGGAGTAGCATGCAGGAAGCGGGCCCTGGTCCCGCAAAGCAGACAAGACAAGACAAGACAAGACAAGAGAACGAGCCGGCGAACCGGCCATCCGAGCCCGCATCGAGCGGGCCCCCGCAAGGAGACACGGAATGCAAGAAGCCGGCACACCGATGGACTGGTTTTCTCATCCCGACCACGACGCCAGCATCATGTCCGCCTGGGAACACTTGATCGACGGTGGTGAGGCGAGTGCCGGAGAATTGCGCTGCGTGGTCGACGATTCCTGGCGCCGCTGTCTGGTGGGCCAGGTCGATCCCGGTGCCGGTGCCGCGCCGCCACCGCTTGACGAAGGGGCCCTGCGCGCCCGGCGGGAGAAGAACGATCGCCTGCTCAGCGCCAGCCTTCCGTTGATACAGCAGACCCGCGAGTTTCTCTCCCAGACCGGCACCATCATGCTGCTGGCCGATCCCGACGGGATGATCCTCCAGCAGGAGGGCGATATGCGCATCGTCGAGCCGGCCGGGGAAGTGGGCCTGATTCCCGGCTGCGACTGGACCGAGCTCAACTGCGGGACCAATGCCATCGGTACCGCGCTGGCCTTGCAACAGCCCGTGCAAATTCACGGCGCCGAGCATTTTTGCGCCGGCATCAAGCGCTGGACCTGCTCGGCCACGGTCATCCGCGATCCGCTGGACGGCGGCGTGCTTGGGGTCATCGATGTGTCCGGCCTGGCGCAGACCTACAGCCGGCATAGCCTGGCGTTGACGGTGTCGCTGGCCGGCCGTATCGAAAGCCGGCTGGCCAAGCTGGCCATGGAGCGCCGCCTGCGCCTGCTGGATCGCTGCATGAGCCATTTTGCCTCGGTGCGCAGCGATGGCGTGCTCGTCCTCGATGCGGGCGGGCGCCTGATCAAGGCCAATCCGCAGGCACCGGCCGCACTGGCACGGCTGGGTGTGCGCACGGCGCTGAACAGTGCGTTTTCCGTCCCCGGCCTGGACGCCCGCGCGGCGGGCGCGGGCTCCGGACCACTCCCCGAATGGCTGCGCCTGACCCGCTTCGAAGCGATCCGCGACAACGGTGAGATGCTGGGTTTCGTCGTGGTGATCCCTGCCGCGCCGCATCGTCTTGCAACAGGTGCTGTCGGCGTGCCGGCCGCCCGGCCGGGCCTGGCCCCGGCGTTTTCACGGATCGTAGGCAGCAGTGCTGCCTTGCGCTCCGCCGTGGAGAAGGCGCAGCACCTCGCGCCGTCCAGGGTGCCGGTACTGCTGCTGGGCGAGACCGGTGTCGGCAAGGAACTGTTTGCGCAGGGGATTCACCAGGCCAGCGCTTGCGCGGATGGCCCGTTCGTGGCGCTCAATTGCGGGGGGCTGTCGCGGGACCTGCTCGCCAGCGAGCTCTTCGGCTATGCCGAGGGGGCGTTCACCGGGGCACGCAAATCGGGCGCGCCCGGCAAGATCGAGGCCGCCAACCGGGGAACGCTGTTTCTGGACGAAATCGGGGAAATGCCGCTCGATATCCAGCCGCACCTGTTGCGCGTGCTGGAAGAGGGGGAAATTTACCGGCTGGGCGAAAACACGCCGCGCAAGGTCAGCTTTCGCCTGGTCGCCGCCACCCACCGGAACCTGCGCGACGATGTGGCCGCGGGAAAATTCCGCATGGACCTGTTCTACCGCATCGCCGTGACCAATATCGCGATACCGCCGTTGCGCGAGCGCAAGGACGATATTCCGGCCCTGGTCACGCACTGGCTGGGGCAGCTATGCGAGCGCTACGGCCTGCCGGTGGCCTCGTTCGATGACGACGCTTACCGGTGCCTGCTGGCCTACGACTGGCCGGGCAATATCCGCGAATTGCGCAACGCGCTGGAGGGCTCCTTGCTGATGGCCGAAGGCGGCGTGATCACCATGGACAAGCTGCCGCTCGAAATCAGCGCGGTGGGCATGCCGGGCGCCACCGGCTTGCCCAAGGGCCTTGCCAGCAGCGCGCCCGAGACGGTGTACTCGCTGGAAATGGCCGAATCGGAATCCATCCGCAAGGCCCTGGCGTACAGCGGCGGCAACCTGACCAGGACCGCGTCGCGCCTTGGCATCGCGAAGAGCACGCTGTACCAGAAGATCCGCAAATACGGGTTGAGCGCGGCCCTGAGCGAAACGCGCGGCAGGGTGACATAGGGCGGCGATACTCACCGCTTTCCGCACCTTCAGTCTTCCAGTTTCAGGCTGGCTTTCTTGACGAATGCATTCCAGCGTTCGTATTGGTCGCGGGCGTAGCGGTCCAGCGCCGGGCCATCGCTGGCCACGACCTCGAAACCCGCCTGGGTCAGCTTGCGGTGTGTTTCAGGGTCCGCCAGCGCGGCCTGGAACGCTTCGGTGAGCTTGCGCACCGTCGCCGGCGGGGTGCCGGCCGGGGCGAAGATGCCGATCCAGGAATAGGCCTCGAAGCCGGGAAAGCCGGATTCCGCCACGGTCGGAACATCGGGCAGGTCCGGCAGCCGCTGGTTGCCGGTGACGGCCAGCGGCTTGATCTTGCCTGCGGCAATCTGGCCCTTGAGCGCCGCGTAGCTCAGCAGCGTCAGGCTTGACACATTGCCGAGCACGGCCTGCACGGCGGGCCCGCCGCCGGCATAGGGGACATGCAGCAACTCGACGCTGGCCTGGCGCTTCAGGTCCTCGGCGACCAGGTGATTCATCGAGCCAAGCCCGGTGGAGGCGTAGCTGTATTTGTTCGGCGCCTGTCGGGCGGCGTCCAGGAAGGTCCGCAGGTCTTTGCCGGGCACGGTGGGCGAGGCGCCGATGACCAGCGGGAACCGTACCGCCAGGGTCACGCCGACGAAGTCCTTGAAGGTGTCATAGGGCAGCTTGGACTTGGCGATCGGATTGATGGCGTGGGTGTCGAAGCTCACCAGCACGGTGTTGCCGTCCGGGGCGGAGCGGGCCACGTACTGGGTGGCGAGCTGGCTGGCGGCGCCAGGGCGGTTCTCGATCACCACCGGCCTGCCGGCCGCCTCGGCCAGCTTGGGCTGGATGATCCGCGCGGCGATGTCGGTGCTGCCGCCGGGCGGGAAGGTCACGACCAGCTTCAGTGGCGTTGCGCTGTCCGCCAGCGCGGGCCGGATGGCCAGCGGCAGCAGGCAGGCCAGGAGCGCGACGCCGGCCACCAGCGCACGTCGGTTGACGGATGCTACACGTAGGCAATGCATGAATACCTCTCCCTTGGTCTGTTGGCGTCTGATGGCGTCCGTGACTTCCCGTGCGCGGTCCTTCCTGGCCGGCGGCCGCGCTTGCCGGCCCTGTGCCTCAGCCCATCCACTGGCTCACCGGCGCGGCGGAGTCCTGCAACTCCTGTGAAATCACATCGATCAGCGCCGGACCATCATGCTCCAGCGCAGCCCGGACGGCAGCATCCAGCAGCGCGGGATCTTCCACCCGCCAGGCCTTCACGCCAAAGGCTTCAGCCACCCGGGCGTGGTCGGTGCGGTTGAAGTCCACCGAGAAATAGCGTTTGTCGTAGCCGGCTTTCTGGCTGGCCTTGATCCAGCCGTAGACCGAGTTCGAGAACACGATCATCTTCAGCGGGATCTTGCGCCGCACCAGGGTTTCCATCTCGCCGCAGGTGAAGCCGAAGCTGCCATCGCCCATCACCGAGACGACCGTGGCGCCGGGGCGGCCGACGATGGCGCCGATGCCCGCCGACATGGAGAAGCCCAGCGCGCCATGCGCCCGGTTTGTGATGAAGTGGCGGCCGGGCCGGCTGGCATTGTAGTAGGCCGAGAAGTACGGGCAAGGCGTACCGGGGTCGGCGACCACGATGGCATCGTCGGGCAGGAGGCGGTTGAGTGCATCGACCACGCGCTCGGGCTTGATCGGCGTATCGTGCGATGCAGCCAGGGGGGCGAACGCGGCCAGCTTGGCGGCACGCGCCGCGCCAGCCAGCGCCACGCCGTCGGCGGCGTCCGCCGGGCGATGCGCAAGGCGGTCCCGCACGGCGGGGTTCAGCGCGCGCAAGGCCAGCAGCGCGTCGCCCACCATGCCGACCTCGGTCCGGTAATTGGCCGCGATCACCATCGGGTCGGCATCGATATGCAGGATCGGCACGCTGCGGGCGGGAAAGCGCCAGTGCTCGGTGGTGGTCGAACCGGCCCGGCACCCGATGAACAGMACCAGATCGGCCTGGGCGACAATCTCGCGGGTCGCCATGATGCCGCCGTTGGCGCCCACCACGCCGGCATTGAGCGGGTGGGTGTCGGCCAGGCTGCCCTGGCCGCTGACCGTGGTGCAGACCGGCGCGGACAGCATGACGGCCAGCGCGTCGAGTTCGCCGCAGGCGCCGGAAATCACCACGCCGCCGCCGCAAATGATGACCGGCGCGCGCGCTGCCACCAGCTTTTGCGCCGCGCGTTCGATTTCCGCGGGATCCGGGGCGTAGCGCATGGCGGGGAAACGGTCGTGCCCCTGCTGGGCCCAGACGTCGGCGGCATCGACCTCGTGCTTCTGCACATCGTACGGCAGGCAGATATGGGCTGAACCCGGCTTGCCCGTGGTCATGGCGCGGAACGCGCCGCGTACCGCATCGGGAATCTGGTCGGCACGGTCGACGGTGGTATTCCACTTGGTCAATGGCCGGTAGAGTGCCTCCTGGTCCAGCTCGGTCAGCGGGTATTTGCCGCGCGAACCCACCGAAACGTCCGACGTGATGCCCAACACGGCCACGGAAGATTCATTGGCCTCGACCAGCCCTGGTAACAGGTAGGTAGCCCCGCCGCCGCTCGGGCCTTCGCAGACGCCCACCTTGCCAGTGACGCGCGCATAGGCGTCGGCCATATAGGCGGCACTGCGCTCGTCCCGGGTCAGGATGTGGTCAATGCCGTGGTCCAGGCGCGCCAGGGCATCGTAAAAGGGCAGGCTGGTGTCGCCGCACAGGCCGAAGACGTGCTTCACGCCGTTGAGTTGAAGCATCCGCACCATGGCTTCGGCGCCATTCATCTTAGTCATCCGGGGAATCTCCAAATCCAGGGGCCGCGCGCCGCCCTGGTTGCGGGCCGGGCGCATGCCTGTCTTCGTTGCAGTTGAGCAGGCATGCGCAAAGGATACACATTAGAATACAGTTAAGTATACTTAAAATTGCAGCGCCGGGCCGGACGTGCCACGGGCACGCGGTATGATCCAGCGCCCATCCTTTCGAAGCGAAGCAGACAACAGCATGAAGACGCCTATTTCCACCGTCAGGCGAAGACGCGGTTCCGACGTGTTCACCACGCTTCGGGAGATGGCGATTTCGTATGAACTCAGGCCTGGCGAGCGCCTCAACGAGATTGAACTGGCCGAGCGGCTGGGCGTGAGCCGTACACCGGTGCGCGAAGCGCTTACCCGGCTGGCCACGGATGGTTTCCTGGTGGAATCGAGCCGCGGCTATATGCGCCGCCCGCTCGAAATCCAGGAAATGCTGGATCTGTACGAGGCCCGTGTCGCGGTGGAGCGGGAATGCCTGCGCCTGGCGTTCGCGCGTGCCACGCCGTCCGCTATCGCGGAGGTTGGCGCCTATCTCGATCGGAGCAAATCGGTCCCGCCGGATACGCCGGTGCGCGAACTGGTCGAGCTCGACGAGGGTTTTCACATGCGCATTGCCGCCATGGCCGGCAATGCCGAGCTCAGGCGCATGCTCGCCAGCCTCAACGAGCGCATCCGCTTCATCCGGTGGATCGACATGGAGAACATCGGCCGCGATTCCACCCAGCGCGAACATGCCGAGATCGTGCGCGCCCTGGCGGACCAGAACTGGGAGGCGGGCGAGCGCTATCTCAGCGCGCATATCGCGTTGCGGCGCGAACAGATCGTCGAAGCCATTACCAAAGGGCTGGCGAGGATCTACTTGCCGGATGCCGCCGAGGACGCACGCTCGCCGGAGTCGCCCGACACGGGGCGTTGAACCTGCGATTACCTCGGAGGTAGTCGCCAGGTGGCCATCGCCATGCTGTAATACGGCCATGGACACCCTGACCCCCAGCTCCGAAACCGCACTCGACTTCCCCGGCCTGCTGCGCTACTGGCGCGGCAAACGCGGCTACAGCCAGCTCGCGCTGTCACTGGCGGCAGGGGTCTCCCAGCGGCATATCAGTTTCCTTGAATCCGGCCGCGCCCGGCCCAGCCGCGAGATGGTGCTGGCGCTGGCCGACCGGCTCGGCGTGCCGCTGCGGCAGCGCAACCGCCTGCTGCTGGCCGGCGGGTTTGCGCCGGCCTACAGCGAGCACGGGCTGGCCGCGCCCGCGCTGCAGATGGTGCAACAGGCGGTCGCGCTGATCCTGTCCAAGCAAGAGCCGTATCCGGCGGTGGTGCTGGATCGCTTCTGGAACATGCTCGATGCCAACCAGGCATACCGCCGCATGATCGGGGTACTGCTGGGCGATCGCGCGCCATCCGTGCTGGAGGAGAACAGCGGGCGCATCAACCTGATGCTCACCGTCTTCAATCCGGATGGCCTGTGGCCGGTCATCGAAAACGCGCGGCAGGTGGGGCGTTACCTGTTGCGGCGCGTCTGGCAGGAATTGCAAACGCAGGCGCAGGACCAGACCGCGCGCGAAATCTTCAACCGGATTGCCGGATGGCATCCCGACATGGTCGGCCCGGCCGGCGTCCCGCTGTTCGATGACGAAGCCGCGGAACGCACGCCACCGCCGATGTTGCCGGTGGCGCTGGCGGCCGAAGGTTTCCGCGCCTCGCTGTTCTCGACGCTGACCACGCTGGGCATCCCGCAGGATGTCACGCTGCAGGAAATGCGCATCGAGTGCTTTTTCCCGGCCGACGATGCCTCGCGCGCCGCGCTGGAGGCGCTGTCGAAGCGGACGTCCGAAAGCCCGCCCTCCAGTGCCCACCGGGGCGTGGCTGTTGGCAGCGCATGAGGTAGCGCGTGGCATAGGGTCATGAAAGGGGTGAAAGTCAGTGGCTATGGTCTATTGCCATTGAGAAATTCCCCAAAATCCCATGGCTTTTTCGATTTGAGGATTTTCCTAATAATCGGGATTGAGCGATTATTGATTCAACTCTCCGGGCAGAGTGCGTGCCGCTATCGCGCTGCATCCATGATGCGGCAACGCACCTTCGATGGGGGGGGGGGGCTGAAGCGAGGGGCTAGCTGCCTGCCGGAAGGCGGCCGCGGCACGGTATGCGACAATGCGGGCTGTTTTTTGGTCTACACGAGGGTCCGTCCATGTCCTTGCGCGCCTTATTCCATGCTGCCGCCGTGCTGATCGGCAGTAGCATTTGTCTTGCCGCGTATGCCGAACCGGTTACCGCAACGGTTCGCCCCGCCGCCGCGGGTTTATATGAGTGCCAGGCTCCCAATGGGGGCACGGTGTTCCGTTCCACGCCGCGCGAGGGTTGCGCGATGGTGGCCGCGCCGGATCCTTCGGCGCCCGACCCGCAGCGCTGGCTGCCCCTGACGGGCGCAAACGGGGTGGTCTCCTACTTTGACAAGAGTTCGGTGCGCCGCCGGGGGCCCGAGGTCGGCGTGGCCGTCATGCGTAACGCGCCGGCCGGCGTGATTCGCACCGCCAGTGGCGAACCGATCCGCTCCTCGCTCAGGCGCATGGTCTTCAACTGCGCCACGTCCATGTACGCGGTGGTCGAGCAGACGCTCTATGCCAAACGCTACGCGCGCGGCGAATCGCTCTACACCATCAGCGCGCCACAAGCCGGCATGCCGCAGCCGGCCAACGCCGGCACCATTGCCGGCGAACTGCTGGGCCGGTTGTGCCATTGAGGCCTTTGCCGGCGCACCTGGATGCATCCAATGCTGCGCCGCAGTGTCGATGGGCGTGCTGATGCGTCAACCCATCCCGACCTTGTGCCGTTGTTGATGGTGATGAAGCGGGGTGCCTGTGGCCGCCAAGGGCCACGGCCAGGCTTCTTTCCACAGCTGACCAGGAGGCTGATATGAAGAAGTGGATCGTGATGTTGTCGCTGGCCATGTTTGGCGCGGGTGCATATGCGCAGGCGTCGGCTCCCGCCGCCGGCGATAAGCCTGCCGCGGCAAGCTCGAGCAAGGCGACAAAGCCCGCCAAGACGAAAAAGAACCACGCACCTCCCGATAGCGACAAGATGATGAATAAAGGCGCCTGAGCGCCGATAGCGAAAGGCGACAGGCAGCCCTTGCGTCATTGCGCCACCGCGCGCATGCGCTGGCCGGGCTAGTTCGCCACGCCGCCCGCGTCCGCCGCACCGCGCGTTGCATCACGCGGTGCGGCGTGCCCGGTACCGATGTCCAGCGGCGCCATGCGCCATTCCGGGGGGACTGGCATCGAGGCGGAACCTGATCGAGAGGCTGCGGCCTCTCTTTTTTTGCCCGGATGTATTCACACCGGCTTCCCGTCGCACAACGCCAGCTGACAGCTGGTCCGACTTTCCCGAACGTCTGCTTCAAACGTTCGCAGGCCTGATCCGGGTGCAGTGCACGATTTCGCAGGTGCGCCATGCGCCGTTCCAGTGCCGTACGGGGCCACGCCGCGCGCATTGACGGCGTCCAATCCATGTCCTAGCGTTGCAGATTCGGACGTCGGCCTCAAGTAGCGAAGCGGGGTGCAGCGGCATGCGAGACGACGGCGAGATGCTCGCCCCGGCTATCAGACCTGGCGGCAGCGCCAGGGAAGGGGCTGTAGAAATGGCTGCGTACACAACGTGCCCTGTGCGGCACCGCGCGCTGATCCAGCGATGTTGTCCATGTGACGCCCCAGCACGGGATCGGCACCGAAAGCGGCGTCCGGACGACCGGGGTTTCAATTTGTTGCAAACGTTGCGTGATCGAAACGTGACTTCCCAGGCTCGAATTGTTAAGGTTCTTTTGCGCATTGCAACAAGCCCGATATACGCTTGATCAAGTGAAAACAATGCGCCGCAAGATCCTTATCCGTGCTTCCCGGTATCTTCGCGGCCAGCATCCCGCCGTTGCTTTTGTCATCGCGGCCGCATGGTGGCCCGCCTTTTGCTGCGGTGACTGATCGACCCCGATTTTCCAACTCTGCCTGTCACTGGCATCCATGTCCGAAACCGTTACCCTGCCAACCATCCAATCTGYCCAACCCCATACAGCGGCACGCGCCAATGCGGGCGCCATGCGTCTGGGCAGGTGGTTGTGCGGCGGCATGCTGGCGGTGTGCGCGATGGCCGCGCACGCGTTCGACTTCGATACCGTGGCGGCGCGCGCGCGCCAGCTGGCCGGAACGCCTTACAAGGCGCCTGCGCAGAACCTGCCTCGCGAACTTCGCGAACTGTCCTACGAGCGATATCGCGAGATCGAGTACAAGCCCGAGCGATTCCAGTGGCGTAATGCCAAGCTTCCCTTCGAGCTTTCGTTCTTCCATGAGGGCATGGTGTTCGACCAGCCCGTGCGCATCAACGAAGTGGTGAGCGGCAGCGCGCGCGAGATTCGTTTCGATCCGGCCGCCTTCAACTATGGCCCGCACAAGGTCGATGCCGCCAAGCTCAAGCCGCTGGGCTTCGCCGGCTTCCGGGTGCTCTATCCCCTCAACAACGCCAAGAGCAAGGACGAAGTCGTTTCCTTCCTGGGCGCCAGTTACTTCCGTGCGCTCGGCAAGGACCAATGGTATGGCCTGTCGGCGCGTGGCCTGGCGGTGGATACCGCGCTCAATTCGGGCGAGGAGTTCCCGCGTTTCGTCGAATACTGGATCGAGCGGCCTTCACCGGCGGACAAGCAACTGACCATCTATGCCCTGATGGATTCGCGCCGCATGAGCGGGGCTTATCGCATCGTGATCCGGCCGGGCGCGGAAACCGCCATGGAGGTGAAGTCGCGCCTGTTCATGCGCGAGAACGTCACCAAGCTTGGCCTGGCGCCGCTGACCAGCATGTACCTGTTTGGCGAGAACCAGCCTTCGGCGGTGCAGGACTACCGGCCCGAGGTGCATGACTCCGACGGTCTTTCGGTGCAACTCGGCACAGGCGAATGGCTGTGGCGGCCGTTGAGCAACCCCAAGCGCCTGCTGGTGACCTCGTTCGCGGCGACCAATCCGCAGGGCTTCGGCCTGATGCAGCGCGACCGCAATTTTGGCAATTACCAGGAAATCGGCGCGTGGTACGAGCGCCGCCCGAGCGCCTGGGTGGAGCCCAAGGGCAACTGGGGTTCGGGCCGGGTCGAGCTGGTGCAGATCCCGACTCCGGACGAGAYCAACGACAACATCGTGGCGTACTGGGTGCCCGATAACCCACCCAAGCCCAAACAAGCTTTCGATTTCGAATATCGCCTGCTGTGGCAGAAGGACGGCGAAAAACAGCCGCCGCTGTCGTGGGTGACACAAACGCGGCGTGGCCAGGGGCTGAGCCGCAAGCAGGACGACACCAGTTTTTCGCTGGTGGTGGATTTTGAAGGCCCAGTCTTCAAGAAACTGGCTGCGGATACCCGGATCGATCCGGTGATCTCGGCCGACAGCAACGGGGAGCTGCTGAACACTTCGACGCAGCGCAATGAAGCAACCGGCGGCTGGCGCATGACGATGGTCGTGCGCCGCAAGGACGAAAACAAACCGGTCGAATTGCGCGGCTATCTTCGCAACGGCAATACAACCCTATCCGAGACGTGGAGCTACATCTTACCCCCAGGCTAAAGCAGCGCACGGCCCCGGCGGCATGCGAGCGCTATCTCGATCGCGTGCCGGTCTCTCCAGACCTGCGCCGCGAGCTTCTCAACAATGTCGCTTGCGGCGATGACGCGGATCCCGAATCGGCCATTCATTCGCTGCAGCAAAAACTCGCGGCTAAAGACGCTGGCCAGTCGCCGGCGGGCGCTACCTACGGTTCGGTAGGGCGTCGCCTCAATCTCGCGTACGGCGCCCCGCAAGCGGCGGGCGAGCCCCTGGTGCAACGCCGCGCCGATGGCACCGTGCATATCGACACCGGCCCGGCCCCCGAGCGCGGCTCGATGGTGCCGCGGGCATGGCCCCCGCACATCGTCACCGGTTTCCTTCGCAACCTGGGCCGGCGCGTGCTTGGCCGCCCACCCGTGCCTGAAACCTGGGACACCTTGCACGATGGTCCCGACGCCGAGGGCAAGTGGCATCCCGCGGGCGCGCATCGCCGCTGGGTGCTGCTTGGCCTAGTGGCCGGGCAGACCACACTGGCCACCTACTTCATGACAAAGGTGCTGCCTTATCACGGCACCGACCCGCTCGAGATCGCCGTGCTGGCGCTCTTCGCTATCCTGTTCTCGTGGGTGTCCGCGGGTTTCTGGACCGCGATGATGGGTTTCCTTGTGCTGGCCAAGGGCGGCGACCGCCATCTGATTTCGCGTTCGGCAGCGGTGGACGGACCCATCGCGGAAGAGGCGCGCACGGCAGTCATCATGCCGATCTGCAACGAGGACGTGAACCGGGTCTTCGCCGGGCTGCGCGCGACCTATGAGTCGATGGAGCGCACCGGCGAACTGGCGCGCTTCGATTTCTTCGTGCTGTCCGACAGCGGCGACCCGGACCTGCGTACCGCCGAGACCGATGCGTGGATGGAAACCTGCCGCGCGGTCAATGGCTTTGGCCGAATCTTCTATCGCTGGCGCCGTCACCGCGTCAAGCGCAAGACCGGCAACGTGGCCGACTTCTGCCGCCGCTGGGGCAGTGCGTACCGCTATATGGTGGTGCTTGACGCCGATAGCGTGATGAGCGGCGAATGCCTGACCACGCTGGTCAAGCTGATGGAAGGCAACCCCGGCGCCGGCATCATCCAGACCGCACCGCTGGCAGTGGGGCGCGAGACCATGTATGCGCGGGTGCAGCAGTTCTCCACGCGCGTGTACGGTCCGCTGTTCACCGCAGGACTGCACTATTGGCAGCTTGGCGAATCGCACTACTGGGGCCACAACGCCATCATCCGCATCCTGCCCTTCATGGAGCACTGCGCGCTGGCGCCCTTGCCCGGCAAGGGGCCCCTGGCGGGGGAAATCCTATCGCACGATTTCGTCGAGGCCGCCCTGATGCGCAGGGCCGGGTGGGGCGTGTGGATTGCCTATGATCTCGAGGGTTCCTACGAGGAACTGCCGCCGAACCTGCTTGACGAGGTCAAGCGCGATCGCCGCTGGTGCCAGGGCAACCTGATGAACTTCCGCCTGTGGATGAAGCAGGGCTTCCACGCGGTGCACCGCGCCGTGTTCCTCACTGGCGTGATGGCTTATCTTTCGGCGCCGTTGTGGTTCCTGTTCCTGGTGCTGTCCACCATCATGCTGGCCAAGCACGCACTGGTACCGCCGGAGTATTTCACGCAGCCTTACCAGTTGTTCCCGACCTGGCCCGAGTGGCATCCGGAAAAGGCGCTGGCCTTGTTCTCGGCTACCGCCACGCTGCTGTTCCTGCCCAAGGTCGCCAGCGTGCTGCTGCTGATGAAAGACTCGCGCAACTATGGCGGGCCGCTGCGCCTGGTCGCTTCGATGCTGATCGAGGTGGTGATGTCGGCCTTGCTGGCCCCCGTCCGGATGCTGTTCCACACCAAGTTCGTGGCGGCGGCATACAGCGGTTGGGGGATTACCTGGAAATCGCCTCCGCGCGAGGATGCGGAGACGACCTGGGGCGAAGCATTTCGCCGTCATGGCATGCATACCTTGCTAGGGCTTGCATGGGGCGGACTGGTGCTGTGGCTGGATCCAAATTTTGTCTGGTGGCTGCTGCCGATCGTCGGCTCGCTGGCCTTCTCGATTCCGCTCTCGGTGTGGCTGTCGCGGGTTTCGTTTGGCCGTGCGCTGCGCCGCGCCAGGCTGTTCGTGACGCCGGAGGAGGCCACGCCGCCGCGCGAAATGGCCGCCATGCAGAAGCACGTCGAGGCCGCGGGCGAACCGCCGGCATTTATCGATGCCGTGGTCGATCCCGTGACCAATGCATTGATGTGCGCCACCGGCTCGCCCCGCGTGGTACAGCCGCAGGCCACGCAACAGGAACATGCCGCGCTGGTGCACCAGGCTCTCACCGCCGGGCCAGATGGCCTCAGCGCCGCCGAAAAGCACGTGCTGCTGGGCGATCCCTTTGCGCTGGCCAGTCTGCATGAACTGGTCTGGGGTTCGCCGCTGGCGCATTCGGGATGGAAGGAAACCCGTGTGTTGCCCCGGCGCGCTGCCAATGTGGTGCCGCTGCGGCCGCGGCTTGCCTGAGTCTTGCGAGGGGAGCGGGTGCCCGCAACGGGCGCCCGCCGGCCCCGGCACTCCAGGGTGTCGCGGCAAGGAAATCAAACGGTTTAACGCAGCGCCGAAGAGCAGATGGGCGCGTTGATGTAGACGTCGCCCACGCGGCRCTCGCCCCGCTCGTTGCGCGTCATATAGCGGAACATCATGCTGATGCCCAGCTTGGTCAGGATTTCCACATCCCGGTTGGCGCAGATATTGCGCTGCAGGGGCGCGGCATAGCTGAGCTCGAAGCTGGCGAGGTCCAGCATGGGGCCTCGATACTTGGTCAGCTCAAGCTGGAAGAGGATGTGTTTGCCCGGTACCGACTGGCAGYGGCGCAGGCGCGTCTCGCCATCGATTTCGATGGGCAGCGCATCGTTGAGTTGTCGGCAGGCCCGCGACAGTATGTTGTCCGGCCGCGCGGTGTTGCGCAGCAATTCCGGTACGCCCGCTGCGCCGGTGTTCTGGCCAGTGGCCGCGCCCTTGAGCATTTGCGCCAGCGCATCGGCTTCGTCCACCACGACGGGTGCGGAGGCGGCGGCCCTGACTGGCGGCGTTGCCGCGCGCGCTTGCTGCGCCCACGGCAAACCGGCCGCGCCGGCGGCCAGGGTAAGTACCGGCACCGTCGGGCCTGTCATCACAGTTGCGCGCGTCCAGGCGGATGCGCGCCTGCATCATCGCCGCGCGGCGTGTCGGGTGCGCGGCTTGTTACGCTATGCAACAATTACGCTTCTTACCGCTCCCGCGCCGCTCGCGTCGCTGACGCATTGGCGCAGGTGGCCATTCCGGCCGCCCCGTTGTTCCTCAGGATGTTTCGATGACTCGCTCCGCCCGCGCCCCACAGTCCGCGCGTTTCCCGCTTTGGCTCCTGGTATGCGCTTCGCTCACTGCGCTGGCGCCCCTTTCGATTGATATGTACCTGCCGAGCTTCCCTGCGCTGGCCGGCGATCTTGGGGTCGATATCGGGCGTGTGCAACTCACGCTGGGAACCTTTCTGGTGGGACTGGCGGTGGGGCAGGCCTTCTATGGCCCGATCAGCGACCGCTTTGGCCGCAAGCCGCCGCTGTACATTGGCCTGCTGTCCTATGCGCTCGCAGCGGCCGGATGCGCGCTCGCGCGCGACGTCGAGGCGCTGATGCTGTGGCGCTTCTTGCAGGCCCTGGGCGGCTGTGCGGGCATGGTAATGGCCCGTGCCGTGATCCGCGACCGGCTGGAGGCGCACGAATCCGCGCGCGCCTTCTCCTCGCTGATGCTGGTGATGGGCCTGGCGCCGATCCTGGCACCCATCATTGGCGGGGCCGTGCTCGCGGCCTTCGGCTGGCGCGCCATCTTCTGGCTGCTTTGCGCCAGCAGCCTGTTGATCTTGTGGGTGGTCCACCGGTACATGGAAGAATCGCTCGACACCGTCAATGCCATGCCACTGCGCCTTGGCCGCGTACTCGCCAACTACGGCGAGCTGCTGCGAGACCGGGGCTTCGTCGGCTATTCGCTGTCTGCCGGCTGTGCGCAAGCCGGGATGTTCGCCTATATTGCGGGGTCGCCGTTCGTGCTGATCGAGTTGCATGGCATCGATCCCTCTTATTACGGCTTCGTATTCGGTGCCAACGCGTTGGGCTTGATTGGCATGTCGCAACTTAACGCGCGCCTGGTGCGCAACCGCACGCTTGACCACGTGCTGGGGGGCGCCCTGGTTGCGCCGTGCGCGGCAGGCCTGGCATTGGCCGCCGCGGTGCTGGCCGGACTGGCGCCGTTGCCGGTGTTGCTGGCCGGATTCTTTGTGTTTATCGCCAGCCTTGGATGCATCCTGCCGAACGCGTCGGCCCTGGCCATGGCCGAGCAGGGCCAGCGGGCCGGCACAGCGTCCGCGTTGATGGGGACGCTGCAATTCGGGCTGGGCACCCTGGCCGGCGCCGGGGTCAGCTTCTGGCGCGACGGCAGTGCATTGCCGCTGGCGGTAGTCATGGGTATTTGCGGTACCGGTGCGGTACTGATGCGCGTCTTCGGCCGTTCAGGCAAACCGGCGCACGGCGCCGGCTGACTGCTGCCGCCGTAGCGTAGCGGGGCGGCCTGGTTCCACGCTTCCGGCGCCTCCTTTCTCGGCACGGTTACGTGGCCGCGCTGTTTTGCAGCACCACCAGCTGGGCTGGCATCGGCGCGGAGAATCCGGCCTCGCCGAAGCTCTCGCGGATCACGCGGTTGGTGTCGAAATACACCTGCCAGTAATGATCGGTATGGCAGTATGGACGCACGGCAAGGACGGGGCCGACCAGGTTGAATTCGAGAATCTCCACGTCCGGCGGCGGTTCAGTCAGCACGTTGGGCAGTGCGGCCATGCGTTCCTTGAGCAGCGCGGCGGCGGCGATGTGGTCGGTACTGCCGGCCAGCTGCGCCTTGAGTTCAACGCGGCGGTAGGCGTTGGCGCTGAAGTTCTGGATGGTGTCCGCGAAAATCTTGTTGTTGCCGACCACGGTCAGGACATTGTCGGGCGTATCCAGCGTGGTGCAGAACAAGCCGATCTCCCTGACCGTGCCGGTGATTCCACCCACCGTGACGAAATCGCCGACCTTGAATGGCCTCAGCACCACGAGGAAAGCCCCCGCGGCAAAGTTGGACATCAAGCCCGACCAGGCCATGCCGATGGCAACGCCGGCCGCGGCGATCAGCGCGGCGAAGGTGGTGGTCTGGATGCCGAAATAGCCCAGGATGCCGATCACCAGCACGACATTGAGCGTGACCGTGACGATGGACCCGACGTAACGCAGCAAGGTCGGATCGACCTTCTGCTTGGCCAGCGCCCCCTGCACCAGCCGCACCACGAAATGAATCAGCGACCGGCCGATCACCCAGAAGGCGAGGGCAGCAAGTATCTTGATCCCGAATTCGGTCGCATAGGCAATCACTACGTCCTGAAGCTTCTGCAGCGTTGTAGCATCCATCGCGGTTCTCCCTTGCTGGCTCGGCAGGTACACGGGCAACGAACATCGTGCAGCGGATTCCCGGGCGCATCGGGGGCAAGACACGAGTGCGGGCAACGCATTATTGCTACGCCGCGTGCGGAAGTTCAAGCACAAAATGGCCGCCACGAGCGCAGCGCGCCACTGGCCGCCAACGGCCGGGGATCCGCGGCAGCGGATGGCGCGGGGGGGCAAGCCCCCTGCGCGCCGCGGCTTACCAGTTGGTTTCGCGCTCCGGCGTGGCGGAGATGCGATGCAACGACAGGTCCGCGCCGTTGTATTCCGATTCGGCATCGAGCCGGATGCCGACCAGCTTCTTCAATGTGCCGTAGACCACGGTGCCGCCCACCAGGGCGATGACGATGCCAAGCAGCGTGCCGATCGTCTGCGCGCCCAGGGAGACGCCGCCGATGCCGCCCAGCGCCTGGCTGCCAAAGATACCGGCGGCAATGCCGCCCCAGGCACCGCACAGCCCATGCAACGGCCAGACGCCCAGCACGTCGTCGATATGCCATTTGTTCTGGGCCAGCGTAAACAGGTAAACAAACAGCGCGSCGGCGATGGCCCCGGTCACCAGCGCACCCAACGGATGCATCAGGTCCGAGCCCGCGCAGACCGCCACTAGGCCGGCAAGCGGGCCGTTGTAGGCAAAGCCGGGGTCGTTGCGGCCCGCCGCCCAGGCGGCCAGGGTACCGCCCGCCATGGCCATCAGCGAATTGATGGCGACCAGCCCGCTGATCTTGTCGACGGTCTGCGCGCTCATGACATTGAAGCCGAACCACCCCACCGCCAGCACCCAGGCGCCCAACGCCAGGAAGGGGATATTGGAGGGCGGGTGGGCGCTGATGCGGCCGTCCTTCTGGTAGCGTCCGCGGCGCGCGCCCAGCAGCAGGATTGCCGGCAGCGCGATCCAGCCGCCCATGGCGTGAACCACGACAGAGCCGGCGAAGTCGTGGAAGGGCACGCCCGCGACGGAGGTGATCCAGTCTTGCACGCCGAACCGGTTGTTCCAGGCGATGCCTTCGAAGAAGGGATACACCAGGCCAACCAGGACGAAGGTTGCCACCAGTTGCGGATTGAAACGCGAGCGCTCGGCAATCCCGCCGGAAATGATGGCGGGAATGGCGGCCGCAAAAGTTGCCAGGAAAAAGAACTTCACCAGTTCATAGCCGCTTCGTTGCGCCAGTTCATGGGCGCTGGTAAAGAATTCGACCCCATACGCCACGGTGTAGCCGATGAAGAAATAGGCGATGGTGGAAATGGCGAAATCCACCAATATCTTGACCAGGGCGTTGACCTGGTTCTTCTTGCGCACCGTGCCTAACTCAAGAAACGCAAAGCCCGCGTGCATAGCGAGCACCATGATCGCCCCCAGCAGGATGAACAGGGCGTCGGTGCCGCTTTTCCAATTGTCCATACATTCCTCGTGCTCAAAATGGGAGCACTGGTATGCAAAAAGCATTCCAGTGTGGGGCATCCTGGCGGGGAATCTGCACCGTGTTGGGTGCTTTTGCACCGGATTGTCGCGCCTGCGGGGGCTGCCCCGTTGATAGCAGCGAGGGCGATCGCCTTGCAGTCCCTGTGGGGACAGGCAAAAGCCTGCGCCAAAATGATGCACCGCATTGATTTGGGGCGTAGCCCTCTCACACCCATGCACCATAATGGGAGATTGCACCGCTCTTGCCCAGAATCGGGGCATGCCGCCGCCTGTGATCCGCGCATCGCACCGGCGGTGGTAGCGAGCGGACGAAGCAAAGCCGCATCGCGCCACAAGGGATGCGCGTCGCCCGTACGCGCGTTCGAATTCTGCCTAGCCTCAACGGGCGCATTTGAAAGGGCGGAAAAGGGGGGTAAATTCCCCGCAAAGGCGCTTGACTCAAGGATTTGCGGCTTTTTTCGTTGCATTGGTGCCACTGGGGATTGCCCAATGCGTAAAGCGCGGATTAGACTGCGCCGATCGGTAATTTGCCGCGTGGCAGACACTCCGATCAAGACGACCAACAAGGGAAATCAGCCATGAATAAAGGTGAACTGGTATCTGCCATCGCCGCGGACGCCGAATTGAGCAATGCAGCGGCAGAGCGCGCACTGAATGCGGCTCTGGACAATATTAAGAAGGCGGTTGCCAAGGGTGATTCGGTAACGCTGGTGGGTTTCGGCAGCTTCAGCTCCGGCAAGCGCGCCGCGCGTACCGGCCGCAATCCGCGTACCGGCGAGACCATCAAGATTCCGGCCGCAAAGACGGTCAAGTTCTCTGCCGGCCAAGGGTTCAAGGACGCTGTGAACAAGAAGAAGTAAGCAGTCCGCGCCTTGAGCGCTGATAAGAAGGCGGCCCGAAAGGCCGCTTTTTTGTTGGCGCCGGGGTGCGCCGGGACGTGCTCCGCCACAAGGCAAGGGGCCCGTTCCGGGTTAAACTGCCGATCGTCGGCACCAGCCTTTCGACCCGCTTCGCGGGTCCGCCCGGCCGCTTCCAGATTCCGGATTTCATCATGAACGACCTGTCCCACCAGCTTTCCATGACCGTGCTGATGACGCCGGACATGGCCAATTTCTCCGGCAATGTGCAYGGCGGCACCATCCTCAAGTATCTCGACATGGTGGCTTATGCCTGTGCCAGCCGCTACGCGGGGCGCTATGTCGTGACCTTGTCGGTCGATCAGGTCGTATTTCGCCAGCCCATCCACGTGGGAGAACTGGTGACCTTCCTGG
>NZ_JBFTLX010000117.1:0-23377 GCF_056396665.1 Cupriavidus sp. 05T313
GATGCGAGTTTGGGTCCCGGCCGCTCTTTTCGCCGGATCCCGAGGGGGTGTCGCCCCATCCGGCGCGCCTTCTTTGCCTACTTTCTTGGCAAGACAAGAAAGTAGGTCGCCCCCCGCAGGGGGGTGAAACCGCCCTTGACTTTAAGGTTTTAAGCCTTGGAAGTTGAAGTTGAAGTTGTAGCAAAGCCTTCGAAGCCATCCACCACAAACCAACCACCCAAAAACCAAGGAACCAAAAAATGGAAGGCGGCCTAAGCCCCCGACGCCTGCAATACTTCTTCGAAGCCGTCACCACCGGCTCCGTCCGCGGTGCCGCCGAACGCCTCGGCGTCGAACCCTCCATCGTCAGCCGCCAGATCCAGCTCCTGGAGACAGAACTCGGCGTAGCCCTGCTGGAACGCAAAGGCCGCGGCATCGTCCCCACCGAAATCGCCGCCATCGTGATGGACCATTGCCGCGACCGCCAGGCCAGCGAGCAGGCGCTGATGACCCGGCTGGATGAGGTAAACGGCCTGCAGCGCGGCGACATCCAGCTTGTCGCCAGCGAAGGTTTCGTCGATATCCTGATGAGCGGCGTGGTGGACGAATTCTGCCGCCAGCATCCCGGCATCCGCGTCTCACTGCGCGTGGCCGGCGCCTCCGACGCGGTGCGCGCCGTGGCGCATGACGACGCGCATATCGGCGTGGTCTTCGGCCCGCCCGCGGATCCCGCCGTTCGCGTGGTCAATTCGCGCACGCATCCGCTGTGCGTCATCGCCTGGCCGGATCACCCACTGGCGCGCCAGCGCAAGCGGCCCGCGCTGAAGGACGTCGCGCGCTATCCGGTCGCGCTGATGGCGCCGGGCTTCGGTTTGCGCCAGTTGATCGAGATGGCGGAGCTTTCCGAGAATATCGTCCTGACCCCGAGTTTCGTCGCCAACTCGATCCTGACGCTCAAGCGTTACGTCGAGTGCCGCCTCGGGCTGACCTTCACGTCGGCGAACTCGGTGGTGAAGGAAGTCGCCAAAGGCGAACTGGTTGCGTTGCGTACCACCAATCCCATCTTCGAGGCCGCGCAATCGCGCCTGATCGTCAGGGCCAACCGGCCACTGACCAGCGCGGCGCGCGGCATGCTGGAACGCATCGAAGCATCGCCGTTATTCAACGGCGGCAGGTAGGGGCATTGGTCGCAGCGCTCCCGATGCCGCTTGCCGGGGGCTGGCGTTGCCRCCCCTGCAAGCACGCATCAGTGCGCCGGCTCCACCCGTTGTTCCGCCTGCCGCCCAAGGCGCAGGCTGTGATCGTGCAAGGTGGCTTTCATGCGCCTCAAGGAAGCGGTGAGGGCGGTGCGTTCCTCGGTGCTGAACGGCGCTACCGATACCGAGTGCAGTGCTTTCATGCCGCTCCACACACGCTCTACCCTGGGTACGGCGCCCGCGGGGATAAAGGGCTGGCCGGCGGGATCGAACTCGATCCAGTGATCCGCGTGCAATGTGTGCAGGAGGTTTTCAGACTGTGGAGCGGAAATCAGCATCGGGCCAAGATGGGGCTCGTGGCGAACGAACTCGTCCTGACGGATCGCGCGAAGCAAGATCCATTTGGAATAGTCGAGTCCTACATCGGAGAGAGTCTGGTCCAGCACGCGCTGCCACTCGCGCACGCTGTCCATCAAGGCAAGAAGTACTGATTCGGTCGGTTCCAGAGCCCTGGGCCTCATTGATGTTGTCTCCTGTTTCGAGCTTGCCGCCAGACCAGGGGCCGGTGCGTGGCCGGCCCGGACGGCACAGGGATGTGGCGGGCGAGGCCCGCCTTGCTTGCCTGCGGACCAGACAGTAGCAAACAACGGCGCCGATCGCGAGATGCCCGTTCCGGAAGGAAGGTCAAAGAGTGCGCTTTGTGCCGCAAACCAAGGGAAAGTCCCAAGTGGATTGCCGGCTGCGGGATGACGCAGCGCCCGCGCCGCAAACGCGGCGGCGATCCGGCCTGCGTTGCCCATGTCAGGCCGATCCTGGGCCTATCACAGTTCGATGACAAGATTGGGATCGAAGCGCGGATTCTCGAGCTTGCCTTCGCGCGCATAGCCCCGGGGGTTGCACACCACGCGGGTGGCGCCCACCTTGTAGTCGAAGCTGTCGTGCGTATGGCCGTGCACCCAGAGGTCCGGCTGCCAGGCCTGGATCTCCCGGCTCAGGTCGGAGACGAAGCTGGCATTGAGGTGCGAGCCGGCGAACTTGGGGCTGATGCTCAGCGGCGACGGCGCGAAGTGGGTGATGACGACCGTTTTGCCGTCGTGGCCGGCCTGGAACCGCTCGTCCAGCCAGGCTACCGAATCCCTGAAGAGGGCTTGCGACGTGGCGGGCGTGAAGCGCTCCTCGAAATCCGGCGCCACGCGGATTCGGGAGAAGTCCCGCATCAGGGACTGGGCGTCGCGCAGGCCATCCTCGCGCTGCTGCGCCGAGGCGAACAGGCGGTAGTCGGACCACAACGTACAGCCCAGGAAGCGCACGCCACGGTAGTGCCATTCGGTACGTTCCAGCACCTGCACGCTCGTTCCGGCCGCGCCTGCGCGCAGGGCGTCCATGGTGGTCGCCAGGTCGCTGCCGTAGAACTCATGGTTGCCCGCCACATACAGCGTCGGCAGGCGCGCGGCGGCGGCCCACGCCATGGCTTCCCTGGGCCGCCAGATATCGCCGGCCAGTATCATCACGTCCACATCGGGGTTCGGAAAGTCCATCGGATAAACCGAAAGATGCAGGTCCGAAACCAATCCTATCTTCATAAGTCTCTCCTTTGCAGAATGGGATAATGCCGCTAATCCACTATTCCAGCATTCGACTATTGGCGGGCATTGCCTGCAATCCGTAAGTTCTCCCGGACAGAGAGTAATGCAAGCAAGCGATTCGCGAGAGGTGCCCGCGCTGGCCGGCACCGTTGGCCGGTATTGCGAAGCCACGCCCCGGCCGGAACTGCAGGCGCATTTCCAGTGCGTATGGGCCAGCGCCTTGCCGGCCGGTCACGCCGGGGCGGTCGCCGTGGTGCCGGACGGCTGCGTGGATCTGCTCTGGCGCGACGGCCGGCTGCTTGTCGTCGGGCCGGACATCACGGCGGCCAGGCCAGACCTGGCGCCGGGCGCGACGGTGCTGGGCGCGCGCTTCCAGCCTGGCGCCGCGCCGCACTGGCTGGGCCTGGCCCTGTCGGACATTGTCGGTTGCGAGGTCGACCTTGCCGACCTGTGGGGCCGGCGCGCGCTTGAATTTGCCGGGCGGATGGCCGAGGCCGGCACGCAACGTGCCGAGGTATTCCAGAGCCAGCTGGCGAATCTGGCGCCGCGTGTCGCCACCCCGAGCCGCGAGGCGGCAGCCATCTTTTCCCTGGTGCAGGCCAATGCCGGCACGGCGGGCGAGACCATGCCCCAGCTGTCGCGCCGGCTGGGCCTCAGCGAACGCACGCTCAGGCGCCGCAGCATCGAGCATTTCGGCTATGGCGCAAAGACCCTTGAGCGGATCCTGCGGTTCCAGCACGCGCTGACGCTGGCGCGAGTATCGGCGGATGGCGGCCTGGCCGCATTGGCCGCGGACGCGGGCTATGCCGATCAAGCGCACCTGAGCCGGGAGATCCAGTCGCTGTGCGGCATGACCGCGACGGCCCTGTTGCGCCAGCTGCGGGTTTGAGTGGCCGTTTTATTCAAGCTTTTTGGCTGTGCCTGGGCGATCATGGCGCCCATCAATCCAACATCCGACATCAAGGAGTCGCCATGGGAACCAGAGGCCAGGACCGTCAGATCGACAATATCGAATTCAACGTCAGCGACATCGCCCGTTCCAAGGCGTTCTACGGCGGGGTCTTTGGCTGGACCTTCACCGACTACGGCCCTACCTATTGCGAATTCAGCGATGGCCGGCTGACCGGCGGCTTCACCACCGGCGAAGAGGTCCGCCCCGGCGGACCGCTTGTGATCCTCTATGCCGACGACCTGGCCGAGACCCAGCGCCGCGTGGAAGCTGCCGGCGCCACCGTGGTCAGGCCGGTGTTCTCGTTCCCGGGCGGCCGGCGTTTCCACTTCCGGGACCCGGACGGCTACGAACTGGCGGTGTGGTCCGCGGCATAGGCTTGGCCGGCACTTGAAAGCTGGCGGCGGGCGCGCCGCCAGCAGATGTTCGCGTTTTCCCGTATTGTGTTGGCTTGCCATGGTTTTCGCCGTTTTTTGCCGTTTTCCCCCATTTCGCGCGCATTAACCATGCTCCATGTATCAGACAATAGCGAGTAGCTTGTAGCGGCAGGGCGGTGGCGCATCGGCGCGGTCCGGCCGCGGCGGTAACCGGTGAAGACAGTGTCGAACATTGCGGATTCCAATCCCCCAGCCCGTGCCGCGGATGTGGCCATGACGCCGCTCGAACGCCGCGGCATGGCTGCCATCCTGGTGGCAGTCTCCCTCGCCACGCTCGATACGGCGATCGCCAACACAGCACTTCCGGCCATCGCGGCCGACCTGCACGCGACGCCCGCGGCATCCGTGTGGGTCATCAATGCCTACCAGCTTGCCATGGTGGCCACGCTGCTGCCCTTCGCCGCGCTCGGTGGCATCGTCGGGCACCGGCGTGTGTACCTTGGCGGGCTGATCCTGTTTATCGCCGCTTCGGTGGTCTGCGCGCTGTCCTGGTCGCTGCCGACGCTGGCCGCCGCCCGGCTGCTGCAGGGCGTCGGCGCGAGCGCCATCATGAGCGTGAACGCCGCGCTGATCAGCGCGATCTTTCCGCCACACCGGCTGGGGCGAGGGGTCGGGCTGAATGCGCTGGTGGTTGGCGTATCGTTCGCGGTCGGGCCGACGGTGGCGTCGATCATCCTTTCGCTCGGACCCTGGCCCTGGCTGTTCGCCGTGAACCTGCCTATCGGCCTGCTGGCGCTCTATATCGCATGGCCCGCGCTGCCGCAGACGGTGCGCGGCGCGCATCGTTTCGACCGCGTCGCGGCGGGGCTGAACGTGGTCATGTTCGCCTCGCTGATCTTTGCACTGGGGGAGGGCGCGCAGCGCGCGCCACTGCATCAGTCGCTGGCGGCGGTGGCCCTGTTCCTCGTGGCGTTCGTGCTGCTGCTGCGCCGCGAGCGCGGCCATCCCGCGCCAATGCTGCCGATCGACCTGCTCAAGCGCCCCATGTTTGCACTGTCGACCATGACCGCGATCTTCTCGTTCGCGGCGCAGGGGTTGGCCTTTGTATCGCTGCCGTTCTATTTCGAGAGCGTGCTCGGGCGCAGCCCGATCGAGACCGGCTTCCTGATGACGCCGTGGTCAGCGGTTGTCGCGCTGATGGCGCCGCTGGCGGGCCGGCTGTCGGACCGTTATCCGCCGGGTTTGCTTGGCGGCGTCGGGCTGGCCGTCATGTGCATGGGCATGGCGTCGCTGGCCTTGCTGCCGGCGCATCCCAGTGCGCTGGATATCGGCATCCGCATGGCCATCTGCGGCGCGGGCTTTGGCTTCTTCCAGTCGCCTAACCTCAACGCGCTGATGTCGAGCGCGCCGCGCTCGCGCAGCGGCGGCGCCAGTGGCGTGATCGCGACCGCGCGCCTGCTTGGCCAGGCCACCGGCGCGGCGCTGGTAGCGCTGAGCTTCGGCATCGCGGGCCGCCACGGGCCCACGCTGGCGCTCGGGATTGGCGCTGGCTTCGCCGGCGTGGCCAGCATTGCCAGCGGTTTGCGGCTGATCACGCGCGATACCGGCGCGGCTGCCATGCAGCCGTCCGGAGAGTGACCGGCCACCGGTAGCCACCGGGGGCGGCCACGATGACGGCCGGCTCAGAAGCCCACCGGCGCGTGGGGCACATAGGGGGCTTCCAGCGCGGCGATCTCGGCGCCGGTCAGCCCGAGCGACAGCGCCGCCACGGCATCCTCGATATGGTTCGGCTTCGACGCGCCAAGGATCGGCGACGTGATCCCCGGCTTCTGCGCCAGCCATGCCATCGCGACCTGCGCCGGCGGCACGCCGCGCGCCTGCGCAATGGCGTGCACCTGCTCCACTACCTTGCGGTCCGCCTCCTCGGTATGGCGATAGAGCGACCTGCCGAACGCGTCGCTTTCCTCGCGGGCGCTGCCGGCCTGCCACGGCCGTGTCAGGCGGCCGCGCGCCAGCGGGCTCCACGGCATCACCGCGATGCCCTCGGCGGCGCACAGCGGCAGCATTTCGCGCTCTTCCTCCCGGTTCAGCAGGTTGACATGGTCCTGCATGCTGACGAACTGCGTCCAGCCATGCAGGCGCGAGGTGTAGATCGCCTTGGAGAACTGCCAGGCATACATAGACGAAGCGCCGATATATCGCGCCTTGCCCGCCTTGACCACGTCATGCAGCGCTTCGAGGGTTTCCTCGATGGGCGTATGCGGGTCCCAGCGGTGGATCTGGTACAGGTCGACATAGTCGGTACCCAGCCGGCGCAGGCTGTTATCGATCTCGGCCAGGATGGCGCGGCGCGACAGGCCCGCCCCGTTCGGGCCGGGACGCATGCGGCCATGCACCTTGGTGGCGATCACCACGTCGTCGCGGCTGGAGAAATCCTTCAGCGCACGGCCGACGATTTCCTCCGAGGTGCCGTCGGAATACACGTTGGCCGTATCGAAGAAATTGATGCCGGCTTCCAGCGCCTGCCGGATCAACGGGCGGCTGGCTTCCTCGCCAAGCGTCCAGGGGTGGTTGCCGCGCTCCGGCACGCCATAGGTCATGCAACCCAGGCACAGCCGCGATAYCTTCAGTCCCGTCGAGCCAAAGCTCACATAGTCCATCTCGTCTCTCCTCCGATGTCATTGATACCGGCCGCCGGCAGCGGGCCTTCGGCGCACTCCGGCATGGTATGCGAATTCCGGCGAGGACGACGGCGCCACGCGCGGCAGCGGTCAGGGCAACACGTAGCCGCCGTCGACGAACAGGGTCGTTCCCGTCGTATAGCCATTGCCGAACAGGAACAGCACTGCGTCGGCCACTTCGTCCACGCCGCCGACCCGGCAAAGCGCGGTGCTGCGGCTGTAGCTGTCGAAGGCGTGCGCGCGCAACTCGGCAGGGCGGCGCTGCCACAGGTCGCTGTCGATGGTCCCCGGCGAAACGGTATTGACCCGCACCGGCGCCAGATCCAGCGCAAGGGCCCGCCCGAGGCCTTCGATGGCGGCATTGCAAGCCGCGTACGCCGAGGCACCCTTGATAGGTCGCGCGCCCGCGGCGCCGGACATCAGTACGATGGCGCCGTCCGGCGAGATCTTGGGCACGGCTTCGTGCACGGCGTGGTACTGGCCCCAGAACTTGCTGCGAAAGGGGCTTTCCACCGCGTCGTGGTCATCGCTGTGGATGGAGGCAACCTGGTAGGCCGCGCCGGGCGCGAACAGGTAGTCGAGGCGGGGAATCCTGGCGAAGAACGCGGCTACCGATTCCTGCGCGGCCATGTCGACCACATGGCCGGAGGCGGTGCCGCCGGCCGCGGCGATGCGGGCCAGCTCCGCGTCGAGCGTCTCTCGCGAGCGGCCGCCGAGGATTACCGCGCCGCCGGCCGCGATAACGCGGTTCGCCACGGCGCGGCCGATGCCGGAGGTGCCGCCGATGATGACTGCGGTCTTGCCGGACATCCCGGTGGATTTCTGCCGGGTTTGATAATCGGCTTGATGTGCAGGGTCTGGCAGTGCGTTCATCGGTGAGTGCATTCTCGGCGGTTTGCTGAGGCGCCAGTGGCGGAAAGGAGATGCCCTGCCATGGCGCCAGGGTCCACGGACTATATTCCCGAACCGCGATCCAATGAACTAAGCATTTCTCATGAGCACAGTCGCCAAATGTCGTCGATCTCATTAAGTGCATTGCCGCACGCAGAAGCAGCATGGGCGTTTTTTTAGGATTCGCATGCAAGACATGCATAACGAAAATTGTCATTGCAGATTCGGATTCGTCTGATTGATTTCGGTGGTGCATTGGGCGTAAATGTTTGCAGGCACCTGCCCGCCGTGAACAACCCAGAGGGAGAGCATATGCAGAAAGACAAGCGGACCGCCGGCATTTGGGAGGCCCAGCCATGATGCGAAGAATTGCCTGCGTTGGCGACGCACTGGAGCGCGGCGGGACGATCCTGCCATATGCAAGCCGACGCTGCAGTTTTGGTGATGCCGGCCACCAGGCCGCACTGATCGGAGGCCTGGCTTACTGCGAAGCCTGCAAGAGCACCGGCACAATTGCCAAGGCGGGCGGGCCGCGTCGGATGCAGTTCATGGGCGAGATTGCCCTGGACGGCGATGTGGTGATGTGCAAGTGCCCACGCCCACAGCGCATCGTTGCAGAGCTTGCCGGCGAGAAGTGGTTCGAGGATATGGGCGCGCGCGATGGTGCATCCGAGATGCGTGGCTCAGGTATTGCGGGAGTCGCAGCTACGGGAGCGCAGGTTCCGGAGAATTTCGACGAGTTGGTGATAGCGGTGAGTCCGAGCGGACCAATTGCCGATTATCCGTATTTTGTGGAAACGTCAGATGGCCGCGGATTGTTCGGCCACACGGACGAGCAGGGACGGCTGCCTCGCATTGCTACGATGGCCACCGGCTCGCTGACGGTCTATTGGGGGGATGAAGCGTTGGAAAAGCATCTTGGAGACGAAGATGCCTAACAAAAAAAAGCAGGTGCCGACCAATACAAAAGTGGACTCCAAAGCGGAGGTGCAGCTCAGGACTGTCTCATTTGCCGAATTGTGGGCGGCCTATCCGGGAGGAACGCCATACGTCGATCCCAAGACAGGAGACGTGCCGCCCGCCTTTAAGAATCAGTGCGCGATTCGGATGAGCGTGACCCTGCATAGGGTAGGGATAGAAATGAAGTCATTCCGTGGCAAGGGCCAGATTCGCCTGGACGGCAAGCGCACGGCTGTTCTGGCTTCAGAGATGGCGGAATGGTTGCGGCTGAAGCCCCTGGCTGGCATCGGCGCACCGGAGAACATCACCGGAGCTGACTGGCAGAAGAAAATCAACGGGCGCACTGGCATAGTTGCGTTCAAGAACTACTGGACGCGGGACGGCGAGTCGGGCCAGAGCGGTGGTCATATCGACCTGTGGAACGGATCCCGGATGACGTCAGGGAGTATCAGGGGAGCGGCGACCAACTTCTTCCGCTTTAACCTAGGATGGGAAAGCGGACCTGGTTATTCTGATCTTGGCAAGGCAACAGAGATACTGTTTTGGGAGGTGAAGTGAGGGCAAGGCTATTCGTGGTGACGGCATCAGCCTTCATTGGCGTGGCGATCGGCATGGCGTTGTGGCGCTTCTGGACTCCACGCTGCAACGAACTCTGTCCGACCTGGATCGCGCTTGGCATGATCGGGACAGCCGTCCTTATGCCCGCTGTGGGTGCGCTCGCCGTAGGGTTGGCAATGAGGCCGAATCGAACACCGGTCTGGCGACGCCGGGCCAGCGTGGGCGTACTCGCGATGGTCTCCGCGATTGTCTTGGCGCTTACTTGGGCCACTTGTTCAATCAAATGAACTGCAAGGGGCAACAATCTCCCCCGAAGTGGACTGCGCCGTGGCGATGGTGAATGTGTCCACGACGAATATGGCCGGCAGGGTGGTGGATAGCTTTGGTTCTTCGCCGAATTCCTGGGTGAGAGTGCCGAGGCGGACCGGGTGGCGGTGGGCAGGATGAGGGTGTGAGTTCCGGGGATGGTCCGGCGGCCGAGTTCGACAAACGGACGTCCCGTCCGTGCTGCGATTTCAGGGTTTGTGGACCGCCCGGCGTTATTTCCGCCTATCGGCTACCCCCCCGCTTCAGGAATCCGCTTAAGCGCTCTGAACGCATCCGGTTCCCATACACGCATTGCTAGCAGCAGCGCGGTTCCGCGTTTCTCAGTCAGAGGGGCGGCCGCGGATTCGTTGTGCAGCGCTGCCAGCTTGCTGCGCATCCTGTCCAGTTCGACCCGCAAATGGGAGTATGCGGACTTCGTCAACATGCCGTGAGCGAAGTTCATGGTCTCGTCAGGCCCGTCGAATCCGCTATCCATGAAATCGGGTAAGCCCTGCTGCAAAAAGAATTGCCGGATAGGGCCGTCCGGCAACCAATCGAAGTCCCGCGCGACGAGCAGACGTATCCGGTTTCCCGGTTTCAGATGCGCCAGGCCCATCCGGTCCAGCACGAGCAGGTTCTTGATGCACTCGGTTATCGACAGGCGATAGGCCGACATCATGTCTTCCAGCGACCAGTGATTCAGCGCACACACGGCCACCAGCAACAACTTCTCATCCGATACGAGTTGCGCTTCCTGTTCACGCGTAAGCTGATGCAGGCGCGGCAGTGACAACTCTGCTTCTTGCAGCAATTCCGCCATCGTTAGACCGAGCAGATCGCAGAACTGGGCGAGTCGCTCGACCGTCAGGCGTCCGCCAGCCAGCAGGCGCTTCACGCTAGGTTCCGATAGGCCAAGCGCTTGCGCAACGTCGCGATAAGTCATTCCCGCAGCTTTGAGGCGCTGCTTGATGGTCGCAATGAGCTGAGTAACCTCGGTCATGAAAGTATTGATATACGATACCAAAAGTATCATTGTAAGCACTTTCTGGAAAAGAAGGTGCGAAATTCGCGACCTCCTCGCATACTGCGCGCCATTGGAAAAGCAAGGAGGCCAGTATGACCATAGGCGCCAGGATGATCAGGACTATCCGTATGGTTGGCATGCGCGCGGGTTCGCCCCCCACGCCGTGCACGTCTGAACTGCCGGGTGGACCTCCGGCGGGCGCTCTTCAGATTGGAGACCTGATTTTCATCCGTGTGACTGCACGACCTTTCCTGGAAGTGGCGAGCGCGACGAACTCATGGACGAATCACGTTGGGATCATTGTTGACAACCGCTGCGATGATCCATTAATTGCGGAGAGCACGTTTCCTCTTGCGCGGACAACGCCGATGACGTCTTTCCTGAAGCGTTCCGAACATGGAAGATGTGCGGTCGCAAGACTCACAACACCGCTCAGCGATGCGCATCGCAGCATGCTGATCGCGGCAGCTGTTAGCAGGATGGGCACCCTCTACGACACCGGATTCAACGTGAATTCGCGCCGCCAGTTTTGTTCTCGCTTTGTTCGTGAAGTCATCCGGGAAGCGACGGATATTGAGATTGGCGAGGTAGAGACGTTCGCAATGCTACTGCGTCACAATTCGCATCCGAGGCTCGCATTCTGGCGTCTCTGGTACCTCGGCCGTATCCCGTGGCAACGGTGCACCGTCACGCCGGCGAGCTTGCTTCGAAGCCCGCTCATGCACATTGTCTTCGATACGCAGAGGGATGCCGTAAGAACACGGCAGCCGGCGGCAAAGCGGGGGACACCGTCATGCTGATCATTGTATTTTCGTTGTTTGCCTTTTGTTTCGTGCTGGAGCGCTTGCATATCGGCTGGACACTGCCACGCGTGCGGACATGACCCGTTCGCGTGCTAGCGCTCAACGGCGTCCAACTGTGCGTTGTGATCGCGGCGGGCTTGACATGGGAGAAGTGGCTTTCATCGCGGGCTGTCTTTCATCTATCGAAGCATATGTCGCCGGTGGCCGGCGGCCTGGTGGCTTATTTCATCGCGACCTTCGTGTTTTACTGGTGGCACCGCTGGCGGCACGAGCACGATCTGCTCTGGCGCGGCTTTCACCAGATTCATCACAGCCCGCAACGACTTGAGGTGATCACTTCCTTTTACAAGCACCCGGGAGAAATGGTCGTCAACTCAATGATCGGCAGTCTGCTCGTGTATTCGTTACTGGGATTGTCACCCGAAGCCGGTGCCGTTTATACGCTGTGCACGGCTGCGGGCGAGTTCTTCTATCACACGAACTGCAGGACGCCCCAGTGGGTCGGGCTCATCTTCCAGCGTCCCGAAATGCACCGCATCCACCACGAATCCGGGCGCCACAAGAACAACTATGGCGACATCACATGGTGGGACATGCTTTTCGGTACGTACGAGARCCCGCGCTCGTGGGACGGGACCTGTGGCTTCGACGACGACAGGGAGCAGCAACTCGGGAAGATGCTGCGCTTTGGGGATGTTCACCAGGGAGATGGTCCGTGACATCTTCATGATCCTGGCACCGGCCCACACCCAGCAAGCCTCACCCATCTCCCTCCACCGGCGGGCCCCCCAGCGCCTTGTACAGGGTGGCGACATTGACGAGCCTGTCGAAGCGATTCCGCGCCGCCGCCATCGCGGCCGTGCGCCGCGTTTCCTTGGCGTCGAGCCACGGCTGGAGCGCGGTGGCGCCGGCCCGGTAGCGGACCGCGGCGAGCCGTTCGGCCCGGCTCGCCGCCTGCAGGGATTCAGCCAGGCGCTGATCCCGTAGTGCCAGGCTGGCATGGCCGGACAGCGCGTTCTCCACTTCGGCGAACGCCGTGTACAGCGACTGGCGATAGCGCACCACCTTTTCCCGGTATTCGTTTTGCGAGACCTGTATCGTCAGCCTTGCTTTCTCCCATTGCAGGAAGGGCAGGCTCAGGCCCGCGCCGAGCAGGGCGGTGGGATCTCGCAGCAACGAGGCTAGCGCCGCGCTGCTGGTGCCGACGAGACCGGTCAGCGTCAATTTGGGATAAAAGCCGGCGCGCGTAGCGTCAGAGTCCGCAAGAGCGGCGCGCAGGCGCCATTCCGCTTGCCGCACGTCGGGGCGCCTGCCGATCACTGCCGCCGGGATGCCGGGCGCGATGCGCGGCAGCGCATTGGTGGGCAGGCCCGGCGGCTCGGCCGTGCCGTGCTCCGGTGGACGGTTGAACACGATGGCCAGGGCCTGGCGGTTCTCGCTGCGCTCCTGGTCCAGTTTGGTGCGTTCGGCGAGCAGCGCGGCCAGTTGCTGCTCGGCCTGCGCCAGGTCGAGCCCGGAGACCGCGCCGGCACGGTAGCGCGCCTCGATGAGTTCCAGCGTGCGCCGCGCGTCCGCGAGGCTCTGGTCCGAGATATCGATCAACTGGTTCAGCAGCCCCGCACGCCAGTACAGCGTGGCCGTGGTGGCGGCCAGAGTGATCGACGCGCCTTCGAGTTCGGCTGCGCTGGCCCGAGCCTCCCAGTCCGCGGCGCCGCGCAGGCTGGCCAGCCGCCCCCACAGGTCGATTTCGTAACTGACGGTGGCATTGATGGCCGACTGGTCGCGCCGCCCGCCGCCGTCCAGCCCCCATTGGCGCGTAGCCCGGCCCTCCGCCGCAACCTCGGGCAGGCGGCTGGTGCCGGCGAGTCCCGCGAGCAAGCGGGCCCGCTCTAGCCGCAGCGCGGCAATGGCGAGATCGTTGTTGGTTTCCAGTGCCGACGCCACCAGCGCGTTGAGCTGCGGGTCGCCGAAGGACTGCCACCACGCGTCCGGCCCCAGGGCACCGGCGGCAGGCGCGGCAAGCAAATGCCGTGGCGCATGCTGCCACTGCCAGGGTACTTCCAGCGCGGGGTTTTCAACAGGCGGGCGCAACTCGGCGCACCCACCGAGGGCAAGCGCGATGATCGACAGCAGCATCGACAGCGAGAAAGGACGCCTCGCCGGCAGCTTGCGCGGGCGGCTATTCATGGCCAAGCGCCTCGATCGGCTGCAGGCGCGCGGCATTGCGCGCCGGCATATAGCCGAAGACCACGCCGATCAGCGACGAGCACACGAAAGCGCCAGCCACCGCGCTTGCGGAGAACACCATCTGCCACTGCGGCATCAGCAGCGCCAGCACCAGCCCGATCAGATAGGCCAGCAAGGTACCGATCGCACCGCCCAGCATGCAGACCAGCACGGCTTCGGTCAGGAACTGAAGCAGCACGTCGCGCTGGCGTGCGCCGACGGCCATGCGGATGCCGATCTCCCTGGTGCGCTCTGTCACGGAGACCAGCATGATGTTCATGACGCCGATGCCGCCAACCAGCAGCGAGATCACCGCCACCGCCGACARGAACAGGGTGAGCGCCTGGCCGGTACGTTCCACGGTCTTGACGATGCTGTCCATGTTGTAGGTAAAGAAATCCTTCTTGCCGTGGCGCTGCGTCAGCACGCGCTCGATGCCGTGCTGCGCCGCCGCGCTGGGCTGGCCGTCGCGGATGCGCACGGAGACTTCGTCGAAATGCGCCCGGCCAAACAAGCGGCTGCCAGCCGTGGTGTAGGGCAGCCAGATGTTGAGGCTGCTGCCGTTGTCGTCGAACATGCTTTTCTTCTCGCGCGCGACGCCAATGACCACGCAGGGCAGGCTGCCCACCAGCACGATCTTGCCCAGCACCTGCGTCACGTTGCCGAATAGCTTGCGGCGCGTCTTTTCGTCGATCACCACCACTTGCGCATGCTGCCGCACCTCGTCTGGCCGGAAGGGCGCGCCCTGCGTCATGCCAAGGCCGCGTACGCGGAAGAAGCTCGCGCCCACGCCGTGCACGGAGGCATTGACGTCGGCGTTGCGGTGCCTGAGCCGCTGTACCTTGCTGGTGACTGGCGTGGCGCTGTCCACGTAAGGCAGCGCGTGCAAGGCGTCGATGTCGCTTTCCACCAGGGTACGGATGCCGGCGGCGCGGTCGTCGCCAAAGTCGGCGCCCGGGAAGATCTCCAGCGTATTGGCGCCGATGGCGCGGATATCGTTCATCACATAGCGCTTGGCGCCTTCGCCGATCGCCACGATGGACACCACGGATGCGATGCCAATGATGATGCCCAGCATGGTCAGCGCAGTACGCATGCGATGCGCGAGCAGCGCGCCCCAGGCCATGGCGAACGCCTCGGTGAATCCATGCCACGCGCGTGTGCGCCACGGTGGAGCATCGCCTTCGCTGCCATTGGCCACCGGCTCCGCGGCCGGCGGCCGGGGGGCGTTCACCTGTCCGGTGGCAGGGAAGGGTGCCGGCCGGTTGGCGCGGTCGGCCACGATACGGCCGTCGGCAATCTCGATGATGCGCCCGGCGTTGCGCGCGAGCCCCATGTCGTGCGTCACGATGATGACCGTGTGGCCGAGCGCATGCAGCTCGCGCAGGATCGCCAGGACTTCCTGCCCGCTGTGGCTGTCCAGCGCGCCGGTGGGCTCATCCGCCAGGATGACCTGGCCGCCGTTCATCAGCGCGCGGGCGATGCTCGCGCGCTGCTGCTGTCCGCCGGAGAGCTGGGCGGGGCGATGGCCGGCGCGGTCGCCGAGGCCGAGCCGGGCCAGCAGCCGGAGCGCGCGGGCACGGCGGGCGGCGCGGTCGGTGGCGGCGTAGATGGCAGGCACTTCCACGTTCTCCGCCGCGGATAGCCGGGCCAGCAGGTGGTAGCGCTGGAAGATGAAGCCGAAGCGCTCCCGGCGCAGGCGCGCCAGCGCATCGTCGTCCAGCACGGCGACATCCTGCCCGGCTACCAGGTAGCGGCCGGCGCTGGCCTGGTCCAGGCAGCCCAGGATATGCATCAGCGTGGACTTGCCCGAGCCGGAAGCGCCGACGATGGCCACCATCTCGCCCGCGCAGATGGCCAGGCTGATCTGGCGCAGGACCGGGATGTCCTGGTCGCCGGCGCGGTAGCTGCGCTCCACGTGTTGCAGCAGCAGGAGGGGCGCCTGTGTCATGGCTCCCCCTTGCCGGCCATGGCGCTGGCATCGCCCGTGATGACGCGATCGCCTTCCACCAGGCCGGAGAGCACCTGGGCGTGCACGTTGTTGGCGAGGCCGGTGCGCACTTGCACGCTCTCCACGTGCTGGCCTGCGCGCAGCACCCGTACCGCAGCCGTGCCATCCTTGTCGCGCGTGCCCAGCGCCGCCAGCGGGACCAGCAGGGTGTTCCTGGCCTCGCCCAGCATGATCGCGACCTGGGCCGTCATGTCGATGCGCAGCTTGTGCTCGGGGTTCGGCACGTCGAACAGCGCGTTGAAGAACACGGCGTTATTGATCTTCTCCGGCGAGGGCTGGATGGCCTGCAGCCGCGCATGATAGCGCCGGTCCGGCTCGCCCAGGATGGTGAAGTAGACCGCCTGCCCGTCGCCGATGCGGATCACGTCGGCTTCGGACACCTGCGCCTTGACGGTCATGGCGCCCAGGTCCGCCAGTTTGAGGATGGTCGGCACCTGGTAGGACGCCACCACGGTCTGGCCCTCCAGCGTATTGAGCGCCACCACCTCGCCATCCATCGGCGCGACGATGCGGGTATAGCCAAGATCGATCCGCGCCGACTCGGCCTTGATGTCCAGCTGGGCGATGTCGGCATCCAGCGCGGTCAGCTCGGCCTGCAGCGCGCGCAGGTCGGCTTCGGCGATCTCAAGCTCCTGGTGCGATGCCGCCTCCTGCGCCTGCAGGCCGCGCTGGCGTTGCCAGTGCAGGCGGGCTTGCCGCAAGCGCGACAGCTTGGCCTCCCGCCGCGCCTTGCCGCTGGCCAGTGCCGCGACGGCCTGGCGCTGGGCGTTCTCCAGCAGCACGGGATCGATCTGCGCCAGGAGCTGGCCGCGCGTGACCTTGTCCCCCAGCTTGACCTTCAGCGATTTCAGCTGGCCGTTGACCTGTGCGCCGACCTCGACCTGGCGCACAGGTTGCAGCACGCCATTGGCCAGCACGGAGACCTCCAGGTCGCCGCGGGTCACGAGCGCCGTGATGTACTCGGGCTGCGTGGCCGGCGTCAGGTGCCAGAAGGCCAGCGCGGCCAAGGCGGATAGTGCGGTCAGCGCGGCGATGACGGGGCGCCGGAGACGTCCTGGTTCTTTAGACATCTGGTTGGAGTGCGTGATGGAATGGCRGGCTCGCATTCTCGATGCCAGACGCGGCCATGTCTGTKGGAATTCCATTCTTAACTGTATGAAAGTGTGCCAGGACGTGATTGTTTGTCTTTGCCCCTGGCAAGACCGGCAGCACGGGCGGGAAGGCGCGGCCAGTGCCTGCACACTTATGCACAAAAACAGGACGATTTTCTAATCATTATTTATGGATTTCTATGTATCGTGACCGGTCATTTATTGGGAATCATGAATGCCTATGTCAATGAATAATGCGATGTACGAAATCCGGATGGCGGGCGGGCAGGTGGCACCAGGGGAATGAAATGGCGCGGCGCGCTCTGCGTGGCTTTGTCCATGCTCGGTGTACCGGAACTGGCAAATGCAGCGGATCCGCAGCCTCGGTTCCTGCCGGGGGCGGTCAGCATGCATCTGGGGTTTGGCGACGGCTACAAGCGCCTCTCGCTGAATTGGGAAAGCTCGCCGTTATGGAGCCACCAGTTCAGCGGGCGCTGGGGCCGCCTGGACCTGACCGGCGAGCTTGGCGTGTCCTACTGGTGGGCGAACGGCGGCCGCACGCCCGCCAGCGCCTGGCAAGCGAGCGCCATTCCGATGCTGCGCTGCTGGGTGAGCGAGCGGATCTACCTGGAGGCAGGGGTGGGCCTGACGGCATTCAGCGGCGCGAGCTTCGCCGGCAAGCAGATCAGTACGGCCTTCCAGTTTGGGGACCATGTCGGCCTGGGGTATCAGGTATCGCGAGCGGATCGCATCGGGTTCAGGTACTCGCATTTCTCCAACGCGGGCATTAAGCGGCCCAATCCCGGGCTGGATGTCTTTCAACTGACCTACACGCGCAGTTTCTGAGCGGGTCAGCCCGGTTGCGCGGCCGCTCGCGCATCGGTGTCCGGCGAGGCGTACAGGGCGGGCAGCGTGATCACGAACCGCGCGCCGCCTGCCTCGCCGCTGCCAAGCGAAACCTGGCCGCCATGCGCCATCGCGATGCGCCGGACGATCGCCAGGTCCAGGCCGACGCGGTTGAGGCGGTCGCCGCTGCCTGCGGTGCGATGGAAGGGCTCGAAGATGCGCGCGCTCTCTTCGGGCGGTACGGCCGGGCCGTCGTCCTCGACCACGAGGGACAGGGTGCCGGCGGCATCGGTATGGGCCTCGATGGCGACGGTGCCGCGCGCGTTGCGGATCGCATTGCGGCAAAGCTTGAGTAGCGCCCGCGTCACCAGGCGGGGGTCGCAAAGGTGGCGCGCATACGGGCGGCTGTTGCGCACATGCAGGACCAGCCCCCGGTCTGCCGTATCCCGCGCAACGACGGCGACAACACTATCGATCATCTCCGCGCTGGTGACCAGCGTTGGCCTCACGGGTGTCGCGCCTTGCTCCAGCTGGCCGAGCGTGAGCAACTCTGTCACCAGTTCGTCCAGCTCCCGCACATCCACGCGCAGCTTTTCGAGGCCCCGGGCGCGCCGCGCCGGGTCTTGCTTTGCGTCGCCGGACCGCAGCAGGGCAATGCCAAACTCCAGTCGCGTGATCGGCGTCTTCAGTTCGTGCGAAATGCCATGGATCATCTCGCGCTGCTGCAGGACCGAGGCTTCGATGCGGGACGCCATGTCATCGAACTGGCGGGCCAGCTGATAGACGTTGGAACGCCTGGACAAGCCGGCGCGTGTCGAGAGCTTGCCACTGCCGAATTGCTTTGCCGCCTCGCGCAAGGCATTGAGTTCGCGCCAGTGATAGAAGAGCCAGGCAACCACGGCGAGCAAGGTGGTGCCGGCGAGCAGTGCATATGCAATGAGCTCGATATTGGTGTAGTCCAGATTCCGCTTGCTCATATGCAGGATCTGGCCATCGTGCAAAGGCAGGTAGGCGTCGTCGCCGTCCGTGCCGAATACCAGCTTGCCATCGCGCAGGTCGCGCAGCCGCCGCTCGCCAAGATGGCCCGCGGCGTCCATGCCGATCAGGGCGAAGCTCTCGCTCGCATGGTCTTGCAGCCTGGTCAGCTCGGCCCGGCGCCCGTCGCCTTCGTACCGCTCCAGATAGAGGGAAAGCAGGTAGCTGTAGCTTTTTTCCCTCTCGCGTTCCGTCTCGCTGAGTTGCTGGTGGTAGGCCGGGACCAGCACATGGTCGATCGCGGCGAGCCCGGCGGCTACGCCAAGGATCAGCACCAGGTAGAGCTTGAGCAGTGAGCGAACCATGGATTCATTGACTCCTTCCTGCCAGGCAGGCCGGCGCTGGCTATTGTGAACGGATTTGCGTGCGTCGGAAACGCGCGAGGCTACGCGATCGCCGTCTTGGGCGATGCGATTCTAGCGGCGATCAAATTGCCAATTGGCGCCGAAATAAACTCCAGACAAATCCGCACAATTCCGCACATATTCGCGTCACTTTCCAACAGACACGGGTAGCCCCCCGTCCCTAAACTCTGGGGCTTGTTCAAGGGGCCATGGGTGAAACGAATGCTTGGTAAATATGTAAGGACCGGCGCAATTCTAGCCAGCGGAATCGGTTGCGCCGGCGTGCAGGCGGAGAACGTCTACACCGTGGGGCTGGTCGCCGGCGCGGCACCGCGATACGAAGGCAGTAACGAATACAGGCCGGTGATCGGGCCACTGTTCAGCGCGGATTTCGGCAACGGGTTTTTCGTCAGCCCGCTGCGCGGGGGGATTGGCTACGGTCACAAGTTTTCCAACGGCATGTTCGCCTCTGTCGGCCTCGACTATGACGTTGGGCGTACCGACCGCAAGCGAGTCGATTTGCCCGGTTCGGATTACCTGAAAGGCATGGGCCGTATCCCCGGATCGTTCATGGGAGCGTTCCAGGTCGGCATGCCTATCTATGGCGACGCCACGCTCAGCATCACCCTCGATGCGCCGCTGACCAACAGGGATCGCGGGCTGAGCGGCCATATCGACATGGACGTGCCGGTGTACAAGGCCGGCCGGCACCTGGTGAGCATCAGTCCCAGCCTGCATTACGGCTCGCGGCGCTATACGCAGACCTTCTTCGGCGTGACCGACGCGCAGGCTGCCAACAGCAGCTTCCGGCCCTATTCCACCAAGGCGGGTTTCGACCGCGCCAGCCTGTCGCTGTCCTGGAGCTATGAGATATCGCGCGCCTGGTCGGTGCACAGCATTGTCTCGGTGAGCCGCCTGCTGGGCGATAGCGCAAACAGCCCGATCGTGCAGTCCAGGCAGTCATATGTCGGGCTGACCTCGCTCAACTACAGCTTCTAGCATCGCATCCGACTTTCATTCGCAGAGGGAAGACATGAAGCCGCGAATCCCCATCCTGATGTATCACCAGATCGACGCGCCGCCACCTCGCGGCACGCCGATGCGCGGCCTCGTGGTGGCGGAATTCCTGGGATGCATCGATCGGCGTGCCGGAGAAGCCGCTGATGACGCTGGACGAACTACGTACCTGGACCCGGGCCGGCATGGAGGTCGGCGCGCACACGCGCACGCATGTGGACCTGACCCGGCTAGGCACCGTTGCCGCGCGCGGCCAGATCGAAGGCTGCAAGCATGAACTGGAGTCCGCGCTGGGCATGCCGGTGCGGCACTTCTGCTATCCCTTCGGCGAGTTCGACAAGCACGTCGTGGACCTGGTGCGCGGCGCCGGATACCAGAGTGCCGTTACCACGCAGCGCGGCCGCGCCGCTGTCGGTGGCAACCTGTTCGGCCTGCCGCGGGTGTTGGTTTCGCGCGCCTCGCATACCGGGCAGTTCTTGCTGAAGCTCGCCACCGCTTATGAGGATCAACGCGGCAAGGAGGCGGTTCGCCATGAATCGGCTTGAGCCATATCCGGACCCGGCCTCCGGCCAGTTGCGCGTGCTCTTGCTCAACTCGCTGCTCAACGGCGGTGGCGTCGATTCCCACACGCTTTCACTGTGCCGGGCGTTGCAGCTTCAGGACTGCGAAGTGACCCTGGCAGTGCCTTCCCGCGCCCGGTGGATCGTCGCCGCGCAGGACATGCCGGGCGTGCGCTTGATGGCGCTGGGCGCGAAGCGCGTGGTCTGGCCGCTGATCCTGGCGCGGACGATCCGGGAGCAGCGGATCGATGTCATCCACGCCCACCATGGGCGCGACTATTGGGTGGCGATCCTGGCATGGATGCTGTCCGGCCGCAAAGCGGCGGTGGTGGTGACGCGCCACCTGATGACCCGGCTCAAGGAACGGACGCGCCGCTACCTTGCCGCGTTTTCCAGCGTGATCGCCGTATCGGACGCGGTGCAGGAATCCCTGCGAAGGGTGGACCCGGAACGAACGCTGCGGCTCAGGCGGATATATTGCGGCATCGATACCGAGCGTTTCCGCGCGGTCGCCATGCGGCGCTGTCGGGTCCGGCAGGCGCTGGGGCTGCCGCAGGATGCCTTGATCTATGCGCTGATCGGCGGGGCGCAGCAGCCTGACGGCAAAGGGCAGTCCTACTTCGTCAAGGCGGCGGGGCAGGTGCTGGCACGGCACCCGAGATCGCATTTCCTCTGCGTTGGCGAAGGCGACCTGATCCCGCAACTGCGCCGGGAGGCCGATGCTCTGGGCCTGGCGGGACGCATCCACTTCCTCCCGTTCGAGCACGATGTGCCGTCGCTGATGCAGGCGATCGACGTCCTGGTGCATCCGCCCGTGGGCAGCGAAGCGCTGGGCCTCGTCATCCTTGAGGCATTGAGCTGCGGCAAGCCGGTGATTGCCACGGAACTGGACGGCATTCCCGAGACCTTCATCGACGGCGACCACGGCGTCCTGGTGCCGCCGCGCGACTCGGGTGCCCTGGCCGGCGCGATGTGCCAGCTCGCGGCGGATCCGATGCTCGCGGCGCGGATGGGGCGCCGCGGGCGCCGCTGGGTGGAGGCGAATTTCTCGCTCGGGCCGCTCGGACGCGAAACGGTGAAGTTGTACCGGGACTGCTTGTCCGCATTGCGGCGTGGAAAGCGTGGCGTACCTTAGGAAGGGCGGCGGCAATCCGCATCATGGCCGTTCCGGCATGGTGCGTTCCGGCACCATGTCGGGGCCACTCGTCTATACTTGTCAGCATGCTAACAATTTGGTGAATGGAATGTCCACCGCGAAACGTCAAACGGCGCACACCGCGCCCCCGGTCGAGGATCAAGCGCCGTCCGAAGCGGACCCGGCCAAGGAGCTTCTCTGGGCCCGGCCAGGCTTTCTTGTGCGCCGCCTGCACCAGATCCACGTGGCCATGTTCTTCGAGGAATGCAAGTCGGCGAGCATCACGCCGGTGCAGTACGCCATCCTGACGGTGCTATCGGTGCTGCCGGGGCTGGACCAGACTTCGCTGGGGCAGGAAGTGGGCTTCGACCGCACCACCACGGCCGATGTGGTGCGCAGGCTGGAAGAGCGCGGGCTGGTCGAGCGCAAGGACAATCCGGCCGACCGGCGCACGCGTCACGTGCACCTGACCAAGGAAGGCCAGGAGGTGGTGGCGTCGCTGCGCGCCGATATGGAACGCGCGCAGGAGCGCATGCTGGCGCCGTTGCGCCCGGCGCAGCGCAAGGTGTTCATGGACCTGCTGGCGACGCTGGTGGAGGCCAACAATGACTACAGCCGCACGGTGCTGCGCATCATGTAAAGCGTTGCGCGCACCGTGCGCGCGGATTACACCGGGTAGACCAGGTCGTTGGCGATGATGGTGGTGTCGTACACGACCTGGCGCTCGGCCAGCAGCAGATTGCCCTGGGTGCGGGCAAAACGGTCGTGATAGGTGCCCGCCATGTGGATGGTGGTGGGACCTTCGACCAGCGTCTGCAGCAGCAGGAAGCTGGCTTGCGCATGGATCTCGCCATACGCGGTTTCCTCGGTGACGCGGGTGTTGGTGACAAGATGCAGCATATGGCGCGGCGCGAACATCTGGGTGCGCGCGATCGCCACCGCGCGGTCGTGCATCATGCCGCGGCCTTCGGCGTAGACCAGTCCCACGGGCATGCCGAGTTCCACGTTCTCCCTTGCTGTGACGCGGTAGATGCAATCCTCGGTAAAGAAATCCGGCCACGATTCCACCAGGCCGGCATCGAGCACGGCGCAGTATTCGGCGTGGAAGGCATCGATCTCCATGCGCAGCGCCTGCGCGCGCGCGGGCTCCAGCTTGCAGGGGCGGTAGAGGGTATGAGCCGTCGGTGTCATGGTTGGTGTCATGCTGTTCAGAACCCCATCACGCTGCGATAGTATTGGTACATGGCGCGGATCGCGGATTCCGAGATCAGCGAGTTGGCGGTGCCGACGTGGCCGGGGTCCAGTTTCAGCACGTTGCGGTCGGTGCTGGAGCGGCGCACGCCTTCCTGCACGAACTTCATCGCTTCGTTGTCTTCCAGGCCGAGGAAGCCGGCTGGTCCCATCAGGTTGCCCTGGCGCAGGCGGTGCCGCGTCATCTCCTCGCTGTCGTCCTCATAGCCGAACATGGTCCATTGCATCAGCATGCTGTCCGGGCCGTTGGGCACGATCTGGCGCACGCCCAGCGTATTCATTTCGCGCTGCACGATCAGGTTTGGCCAGATGGTCTGCATGGTGACGGACCACGGCGAGTCGAACTCCTTGATGTATTCCAGGAATCGGTCATCCTGCAGGCGCATGCCCTCGTGGAACGAGCGCATTTCCTTCTTGTTCTCTTCGCTCACCGCGGCGTACTTGTCTTCCTTCTTGGCCGAGGCCATGGTGCCGTGGCGGCCGTGCACCGGGTCGGCGATCATGGCGGAGTCATTGCCGGCCACCAGGAGACCGAACACCACCAGGAAGGA
>NZ_JBFTLX010000118.1:0-19923 GCF_056396665.1 Cupriavidus sp. 05T313
TGCCCACGCCGACCAGCAATACGCTGGCCAGGAACGGAATGCGCCAGCCCCAGGACAGCAGCGCCTCATTGGACATCACCGCATTGCTGAGCAGGAATGCCAGGTTGGCGATGAGCGTGCCCGCGGGAACGCCGATCTGCACCCACGAGCCGTAGAGGCCGCGCCGGTTGGCCGGTGCATGTTCCACCGCCATCAGTACAGCGCCGCCCCATTCGCCGCCTAGCGCAAGCCCCTGGATGACGCGCAGCGTCAGCAGCAGGATGGGCGCCCAGATGCCGATCGAGCGGTAGTCGGGCAGCAGGCCGATGGCGAACGTGGCCGAGCCCATCATGATGAGCGATACCAGCAGCATGGACTTGCGGCCGACCTTGTCGCCGAAATGCCCGAACAGCGCGGCGCCGACCATGCGGGCGACATAGGCCGATGCAAAGGTGCCGAAGGCGAGCAAGGTCCCGGTCAGGGGATCGAAGGCGGGGAAGAAGACCTTGTTGAAGACCAGGGCCGAAGCCGTGGCGAAGATGAACAGGTCATACCATTCGACTGTTGTGCCGATGACGCTGGCGGCGGCGATCTTCTTCATGTTGCGAGGAGGATGACCGGTTTCCGGCTGGGTAGTGGAGGCGTGGTCAGTGTTCATGAGGCGTTCCTGGATGGCGAGGCGTAGTGCATCTGTGTTCTGGTGGTCAGGCCAATATATCGTAGGCGAGCCCGAATGGCAGTGTAATAGGTAGTTGTTCTAGGTCTGGTGTTCTGGTGGTCAGGCCAATTATGGCAAAAGGCTACGTTCTTTCTCATTCACGCAAGCCGCGTGCCAGCGGAAAGATGCGAATGCGGCACGTCATGTCCGGGTCGATGCGTGGGAATGGTGCGTGCCACTGCCGCTGACGAAGCGGGGGCGGGAACCGGTTTGCACCAGTTGTGTGCGGATGCGCGATGGCAGCCGGCGATGTGGGCGGGGAGGCGGGAGCCGGGACCCGGCCCGCCGGGTGATCTACTCGGCGATTTCCTCTGACAGGCGGGAGACAATTGCCAGCAAGTGGAAGGACATGGCGTGGCGCGCCCGGATCGGGTCCCGGGCCACGATGGCTGTCACGATGCGATCGTGCTCGCCTACCGCAGCGCGCCAGGCCGACGCGCCCACAAAGTGCTTGTCAAGGCGCTTGTACACGGGGCTGGCCTCGCACAAGTCCCAGACATGGGCGACCACCGACGCAAGCGCCGCATTTCCACAGGCCGCGGCAATGGCCTCATGGAAGGCCCGGTCATGGGCGAAATCTCCGGCTTCCGGCGACTGGTCGGGATTCATGCCCCGGTGGGCCTCTTCGATGGCGGCGATCTGCTCCGGCGTCCCGTGCTGGGCCGCCAGGGCAGCGCATTCCGGCTCGAACAGCGTGCGCGTCTCGAGCAGTTCGAACGGGCTGGCTTCCAGGGCCGCGCCAAGGCGGCGGTCGATATCGGCTTCAAGATCGGTTTCGATAGCGGTTCCGATGCCGGGCTCGGCGCCATTGGCTGCGGCAATCCCGTTCTCCTTGGGCTCCAGCACGAAGACGCCGCTGCCGACGCGCACCTCGATGTAGCCGCCGATCTCAAGGGCAATCAACGCCTCGCGCAACGTCGAGCGCGCCACGTTGAGCTGCTCGGCAAGTTCGCGCTCGGCCGGCAGGCGCTCGCCCGGCGCGAATTCCCCGGCGCTGATTTTCTTAGCGATCTGGTCCGCGATCAGGCGGTAGAGGCGCTGCGCTGTAACTGCTTGAAGAGATGACATGGGTAGGCGCCGCTGCAAATTGCAAATTGACTGGTGGTCAGATCAATACCGCAAAACAGGCTCTCAATTCAAGGGTGTAGGCGGGTTTCGCTCTGTCTGCGGATAACCGTGGGCAGTGGTCCGGCCAATATAGTAGCGTATGAGGCGCTTGCATATCGGCCTGGCGAAAAGCGGGGTCTCGGTCCGCCGGCGCCGTTCGGGCTGCCGTCAGGCTCCAGTCTCCTGATGATAAGTATCTTATACGACGCTTATCCGCGAAATGTCTTGTGAAAAACGTAAGCTATTCGCTACTAGTGGCCGGACCACCAGTCAAATAATCGAAATTGCTTGGCATTTTTCTGGCATGAATCATAGAATTGGTCCGGCCACCAGTTGATGCCCAATGATCGCCATGTAAGAAAGCGATCCGGGGAGCGCACGAGACACGGCGGAAAGGGGTCAGGACCCCGCCGCACAAGTAAATCCAAAGGAGGACGCAATGAAGAACGCAGACCTGGTACGCCGCAAGGATGCCGCCACGCCCCGTGGCGTCGGCGTGATGTGCAATTTCTACGCCGAGCGCGCCGAGAACGCGGAGTTGTGGGATGTCGAAGGCCATCGTTATATCGACTTCGCGGCCGGCATTGCCGTGCTCAATACCGGTCACCGTCACCCGCGCCTGATGCAAGCCATGCAGGCGCAGATGGAGCGCTTCACCCACACGGCCTACCAGATCGTGCCTTACGCCAGCTACATCGAGCTGGCCGAGAAGATCAATGCCCGCGCGCCCGGCGCCTTCGCCAAGAAGACCGCCTTCTTTACCACCGGCGCCGAAGCGGTGGAGAACGCCATCAAGATCGCGCGTGCCGCCACCGGGCGCCCCGGCGTGATCGCCTTCGCGGGCGGCTTCCACGGGCGCACCATGATGGGCATGGCCCTGACCGGCAAGGTCGTGCCGTACAAGGTGGGATTCGGCCCGTTCCCGGCCGATGTGTTCCACGCCCCATATCCGAATGCCCTGCATGGCGTGAGCGTGCAGGAGTCGATCAACGCGCTGCAGCAGCTGTTCAAGACGGATATCGATCCGAGGCGCGTTGCCGCCATCATCTTCGAACCGGTCCAGGGGGAGGGCGGCTTCAACGTAGCGCCCGCGGAATTCGTGCGCGCGCTGCGCGGCATCTGCGACGAGCACGGCATCCTGCTGATCGCCGACGAAGTGCAGACCGGATTCGGCCGCACCGGCAAGCTCTTCGCCATGGAGCACTATGACGCGGCGCCGGACCTGACCACCATGGCCAAGAGCCTGGCGGGCGGCATGCCGCTGTCGGCCGTGTGCGGGCGGGCCGAGATCATGGATGCACCAGCCCCCGGCGGCCTGGGTGGCACCTATGCCGGCAATCCGCTGGCGGTGGCGTCGGCGCTGGCGGTACTGGACGTGCTGGAGAGCGAGAAGCTGATCGAGCGAGGCGCGGCGCTGGGCCGCCGGCTACAGGACAAGCTCGAAGGCCTGAAGTCGCGCGTGACGGCGATCGGCGAAGTCCGGGGACTTGGCGCGATGATCGCCGTGGAGTTCCGCAAGGCGGATGGCAGCCCAAACCCGGAGTTCACACGGCAAGTGCAGGACCACGCCCTGGAGAAAGGCCTGCTGCTGCTCACCTGCGGCGTGCATGGCAATGTCATTCGCTTCCTGTTCCCCCTGACCATCCAGGACGCCGTGATGGACGAGGGCCTGGGCATCCTGGAAGCCGCGCTGCTGCAGTGACCGCCAGGCAGCAAGCCAGTCGACATCGAATTCAAGCAAATGAAGGATTGCCGCGGTAGTGCCGCGGCAATCGCGCAACGGAACCCACGACATGAATCATCCCTCGCCCCGTGCCTTGCCGGCGCTGTCAGAGCGCAACGGCGGCCAGATCCTGATCGACCAACTGATTATCCAGGGCGTGAAGCGCGTCTTCCTGGTGCCGGGCGAGAGCTACCTGCCTTGCATCGATGCGCTGTATGACCACCAGGACAAGATCCAGCCCATCGTCTGCCGGCAGGAGAGCGGGGCCGGCTACATGGCGGAAGCGCACGGCAAGCTGACCGGCGAGCCCGGCATCTGCTTCGTCACGCGCGGGCCCGGCGCGACCAATGCCAGCATCGCCGTGCATACCGCCTACCAGGACTCCACGCCCATGATCCTGTTCGTCGGCCAGGTCGGCAACGACTTCTACGAGCGCGAAGCGTTCCAGGAGATCGACTACCGCCGCATGTTCGGCCAGATGACCAAATGGGTGGCGCAGATCGACCGCACCGAGCGCATTCCTGAATTCATTGCGCGCGCCTTCGCGGTGGCGACCAGCGGCCGGCCCGGCCCGGTCGTGCTGGCCCTGCCCGAGGACACGCTGTGGGGCAAGGCCAGCGTGGCCGATGTGCCGCGCTATCGCCGTGCGCATAGCGCGCCGACCCCCGACGCCATGGCCTCGCTCGCGCAGATGCTGGAGCAGGCCGAGCGCCCGTTCCTGCTGGTAGGCGGCTCCGGCTGGACGCCGGCCGCATCCCGGCAGCTGGAAGGCTTTGCTGAGCGCTTCGCGCTGCCGGTCGGGGTGGCCTGGCGGCGCCTGGAATGTTTCGATAACCATCATCCCAATTTTGCCGGGCATGTGGGTTGGGCCATGCCCGACTCCCTGCGCAAGCGCGTGCAGGAAAGCGACCTGCTGATCGCCGTGGGCACGCGCATGGGCGAGGCAACCAGCGAGGGCTATACGGTTGTGGAAAGCCCGCTGCCGAAACAGCGCCTGGTCCATGTGTACCCCGACGCGAACGAACTCGGGCGCGTGTTCCATCCCACGCTGCCGATCGCCGCCGATGTCGTTTCGTTCGCCGCCGCGGTCAGCGCGCTTGCGCCATCTAGCCCCCGTGGCGCGCGCAACGCCGGCCATGAAGCCCATCGGGTCTATCTGTCCGAACAGGAGCCCAAGGCAGCGCCCGGCGCGCTCAACCTCAATGTGGCGGCCTGCCACGTTCGCGACAACGTGCCCGAGGACACCTGCATCACCGTCGGCGCCGGCAACTACGCCTTGTACCCGCACGCCTACTACCGCTTCAAGGGCGTCGGCACGAGCCTGGCGCCGACGGTGGGGTCGATGGGCTACGGCCTGCCCGCCGCCATCGCCGCCAAGCTGGAGAATCCCCAACGCACCGTGATCTGCTATGCGGGCGATGGCTGCTTCCAGATGAACCTGSAGGAACTGGGCGTCGCCATGCAGTACCGGGCGGGCATTGTGGTGCTGGTGTTCAACAACGGCATCTGGGGCACCATCCGCGCCCACCAGGAGCGCGAGTTTCCGGGCCGCACCGTGGCGCTTGGTTTCGATAATCCGGAATTCAGCGAACTGATCCGCGCCTATCGCGGCTACGGCGAGGTTGTCGCCAGCGACGCCGAGTTCGGCCCCGCCTTTGCACGCGCGCTGGCATTCGCCAACAGCCAGCAGCTGCCCGCCTTGCTCGAACTGCGCTATGACGCCGATGGCATCGCGCCGGGCATGACCTTGTCGCAGATCCGGTCGGAAGCCTTCGCCCGGCAGGCCGACGCCAAGTAAAGCCACGACGGCGCAAGGAGATAAGAGATGACGACACTCGCAATCAATGGCGACCGGCTGTGGAAGTCGCTGATGGATCTCGCCGCGATCGGTGCCACGCCCAAGGGCGGCAACGCGCGCCTGGCGCTGACGGCGCTGGACGGACAAGGCCGCGACCTCGTGACCGGATGGATGCGCGACGCCGGCCTGAGCGTGACGGTGGACAAGCTCGGCAATATCTTTGGCCGCCGGGCAGGGCGCAACAACGGCCTCGCGCCGGTCATGACGGGCAGCCATATCGACACGCAACCCACCGGCGGCAAGTTCGACGGCTGCTATGGCGTGCTGGCGGGGCTGGAAGTCATGCGCACGCTGAACGACCACGGCATCACCACCGAGGCGCCGCTGGAAGTCGCCATCTGGACCAACGAGGAGGGCTCGCGCTTTGTCCCGGTGATGATGGGCTCCGGCGTGTTCGCCGGCGTCTTCCCGCTGGAGACCGCGCTATCGGCCACGGACGTGGCGGGCAAGCGCGTGGCGGATGAACTGGCGGCCATCGGCTACGCCGGCGACACCGAGGTGGGCCGCGAGGTAGGCGCGTATTTCGAGGCCCATATCGAACAGGGGCCGGTGCTGGAAGCCGAAGACAAGGTGATCGGCGTCGTGACCGGGTCGCTGGGTTTGCGCTGGTACGACGTCACCGTGACCGGCATGGAGGCGCATGCCGGCCCCACGCCGATGCCGCTGCGCAAGGATGCGCTCTATGGCGCCACGTTCCTGATGCAGGCCGTGATCCGGATCGCCAACGATTTCGCGCCGCACGGGCGCGGTACGGTGGGCGTGGTCAATGTGCATCCGTCGTCGCGCAATGTCATCCCCGGCGCGGTGAAGTTCACGGTGGATCTGCGCCACCTCGATCCGGCGCGGCTTGCGGAAATGGATGCCCGCTTTCGCGCGGCCTGCGCGGCCGTGGCGGATGGCAGCACCACCGGCGCGGCACTGGATGTGGCGGTGGAGGACGTGCAGTACTTCGCGCCGACGCCGTTCGCCCCCGAACTGATTGGCCACGTGCGCCAGGAAGCCGCCGCGAGGGGCTATACCCACCAGGACATCGTGACGGGCGCCGGCCACGATGCCGTCTATATCGCCGGCATCGCGCCGACAGCGATGATCTTCGTGCCCTGCAAGGACGGCATCAGTCACAACGAAATCGAAGACGCCAAGCCAGAGCACCTGGAAGCAGGGGCCAATGTGCTGCTGGGCGCGATGGTGGCGCAGGCGAACGCCTGAGCGGCCCGGACACAACGAATACAGGAACGCATGATGAGCGATTTGCGAGATCTCGCCTACTGGCGCAAGCAGGCGGAAACGGTGCCCATCCGTACACAGGCCTATATCGGTGGCCGCTGGGCCGACGCCGTCGACGGCGCCACCTTCGAGACCATCAACCCCGCCACCGGCAAGGTGCTGGCCAGCGTCGCGGCTTGCGGTGCCGAAGACGTGGACCGTGCCGTGGCCGCGGCGCGCAAGGCTTTCCAGTCAGGCGTGTGGTCGGACCTGCCGCGCAGCGCCCGCAAGGCCGTGCTGCTCAGGCTGTCGCACCTGATCGACGCGCATCGCGAAGAGCTGGCGTTGCTGGAAACGCTGGACATGGGCAAGCCCATCGCCGAAACGCTGCAATACGATATTCCCGAAGCCGGGCGCACTTACGCGTGGTACGGCGAAGCCATCGACAAGATCTATGACGAGATCGCGCCGACGGCGCCCGGCGTACTGGCCACCATCACGCGCGAACCGCTCGGCGTGGTCGCGGCGGTGGTTCCCTGGAACTATCCGCTGCTGATGGCCAGCTGGAAGGTGGCGCCCGCGCTGGCCGCGGGCAACAGCGTGGTGCTGAAGCCGGCGGAGCAGTCCCCGCTTACCGCGCTGCGGCTGGCGGAGCTCGCCGAGGAGGCCGGCATTCCGGCGGGTGTCTTCAACGTGGTGCCGGGACTTGGCGCCGCCGCGGGCCAGGCGCTGGGCCGCCATCCGGACGTGGACTGCATCGCCTTCACCGGGTCCACCGCGACGGGCAAGCGCTTCATGGAATATTCCGGCCAGTCGAACCTCAAGCGCGTCTGGCTGGAGTGCGGCGGCAAGTCCCCGCACATCGTCTTCGACGACTGCCCGGACCTGGACCGCGCCGCGCAGGCGGCGGCCATCGGCATCTTCAGCAACCAGGGCGAGATCTGCATCGCCGGCTCGCGTCTCTATGTGCAGAGCGGCGTCTACGATGCGTTCCTGGAAAAGCTGGAAGCGCACGCCGCGCGGATGCAGCCGGGCGACCCGCTGGATCCGGCGTCCGCCATGGGCGCCATCGTCGACGGCGCGCAATTGCAGCGGGTGATGTCCTACGTGCGGAGCGGCGAGGACGAAGGCGCAAGGCTGCTTGCCGGCGGCAAGCGCGCGCATTCGGACAGCGGCGGCTTTTACATGCAGCCGACCATCTTCGAATGCCAGACGCAGTCGCTGACCATCGTGCGGGAAGAGATCTTCGGCCCGGTGCTGGCGGTGACCCGCTTCGATACGGAGGAGGAGGCCATCCGCATGGCTAACGATTCCCCCTATGGACTTGGCTCGGGGCTCTGGACATCCAGTCTCTCCCGTGCCCACCGGGTCTCGCGCAAGCTGCAGGCAGGGCTGGTATGGGTCAACTGCTATATGGACAGCGACGTGACGGTACCCTTTGGCGGCGTGAAGCAGTCGGGTTCGGGGCGAGACAAGTCATTGCACGCACTGGACAAGTACACGGACCTGAAGACGACGTGGATCAGCCTGGCATGACAGGGCGGCGCGCGTACCGCAGGCTTCCCCCGCGCTGACCGGGTGCGAGGCCCGGTTCAGATCAGGTCCTCCTGCCGCATGGTGGGGGCGTTGCCGCCGGCCAGGGCCAGCGGTGCTGCGCCACCGCGCGGCGTGCTGCCACCGCCTGCCCCCCGTGCCAGGTTAAGGCCCCGCTCCCGTGCCTTGTAGACGGCTTCTTCCTTCCCGCCCGCCTGCAGGTGCTTGTAGATGGTGCGGGCGTGGGTCTTGACGGTGGGCACGGAGATATTCAGCAAGCGGCCCACGGTCTTGAACGCATGGCCCCGGGCAATCAATACCAGCACATCGTACTGGCGCTGGGTCAGTCCCAGCATCATGGCCTCTGCACCGGGCCGTTCACTGCCAACGGCGGGTTGCGATGCCTGCTTCGCCGCGGGCAGGGCCGGGAACAGTGGCAGCTGGCCAATGCCGGAATGCCTCGCATGACCGGTGGCGATGCGCCGCACAGCCGACTCGATCACGTCGAGCGGCGCCGATTTCGCGAGACAGCCGCAAAAACCCGTCGTGATCCCGCCCTGGGGCAATTCCAGGGGAACGGTATCGGATAGCAACAGCAAGCGCGGTGCCGGCCATATCCTGCGTACCATGCCGAGCCACTGCCAGCCCGTGTCCGGATTGCCGGGCATGCCGAAGACAATCAGGTCAACGTCGCCTCCGGCATGACAAGCGGCGGGGAATTCCGTGGGGTCGATGGCAAGGACATGATCGATGCCCGCAACACGCTGCAACAGCGTGAGCATGGCGATGCGGAGCAACGGATGGCTTTCGACGAGCAGCGCGTTCATGCCTTACCTCCCCGTACAGATGCAATGGAGCAGGCTGAACCCGCAGGCATGGCGCGGCGCCGCCAGCGCGGACCAGCGCTATGGCAGCACCCACCACCTTCGGATTTCGACCCCCATCCTGGCTGTGCCGCCAGGGTGGTTCGGCGTCATGGACGCCCGCCCGGATATTTGATGTTTTTTCTTGTTCCGGGTGATCTTATGTGCGGAATATAACGAAATCAAGAAATTGTTGTTGCGGTAGTGAAACAACAACCTGTCCCGCGGTATCCGTTTCGCGCCGGTGCCGCCTCCTCGCACCGCGTCGCGATCTTGCTGAGGGCGTTGCCCCAGCCGACGCGCAGGTCCGGATTCCCGTACCTGCGGCGGACTCCGGGCTTAGCCTCCGCTCTCCTTTTCCAGCACCTCGCCCAGYGCGTCATCCACCGTTTCCAACATCACGAAACGCAACTGGCTGCGCGCGTCCGCCGGCAGGTCGTCAAGGTCGGGGGCGTTGCGCGCGGGCAGCAGCACGGTCTTGATACCGCCGCGCAGGGCAGCCAGCACCTTCTCCTTGATGCCGCCGACCGGCAGCACGATGCCGCGCAGGCTGATCTCGCCGGTCATGGCGCAGTCGCTGCGCACCGGCCGGCCCATCAGCAGCGAGGCCGTGGCGATGAACATGGCTACGCCGGCGCTGGGCCCATCCTTGGGAACGGCGCCGGCGGGCACGTGGACATGAATGTCGTGCTTGTCGAAGCTGCCGCAATCGATGTGCAGGGACGCGCAGCGCGACTTGACCAGCGTCAGCGCCGCCTGCGCGCTTTCCTTCATCACGTCGCCAAGCTGGCCGGTCAGCAGCAGCCTGCCGCCGCCCGGCGTGCTGCCCGCTTCAATGAAGAGCAGGTCGCCGCCAACCGGGGTCCATGCCAGGCCGGTTGCCACACCAGGCAGGCTGGTACGCAAAGCCGATTCGCTCTCGAAGCGGCGATGCCCCAGGATGGACGGCAGGTCGTCAGGCCCGATGCGCTTGCGGATGGCCGGATCCTCGGCCACCAGCATTGCCACATGGCGCAGGACCGCGCCGATCTGCCGTTCGAGACTGCGCACGCCGGCCTCGCGCGTGTAGTCGCGGATGATGGCGGCCAAGGCCTCCTCGGTCAGTTCGCATTGCGCCGGCGCCAGGCCGCACGCTTCGAGCTGGCGGGGCAGCAGGTAGCGCCGCGCGATCTGCGCCTTCTCGGCCTCTGTGTAGCCGGCCAGTTCCAGCATTTCCATGCGATCGCGCAGGGGGCCCGGGATGCTTTCCAACTGGTTCGCGGTGGCAATGAAGACAATGGCCGACAGGTCGAAGGTCACGCCCAGGTAGTTATCGCGAAAACTCGCGTTCTGGCCGGGATCCAGGATTTCGAGCATGGCGGCTGCCGGATCGCCGTGCACGCCCTGGCCAAGCTTGTCGAGTTCGTCGAGCAGCATCACGCAGTTGCGCGCGCCGGCCTTGCGGATTGCCTGGATGATGTTGCCTGGCATGGCACCGATATAAGTGCGCCGATGGCCGCGCAGTTCCGACTCGTCATGCAGGCCGCCCAGGCTCACCCGCACGAAAGGCCGCTCCATCGCCCGAGCGATGCTCTGACCAAGCGAGGTCTTGCCCACGCCGGGTGGCCCGACGAAGCAAAGGATCGGGCCCTTGCCGTGCGGATTCAGCTTCCTGACGCCGAGATACTCCAGGATGCGGCGCTTGATCTTGTTCAGCCCGTAGTGTTCGTCGTCAAGGATCTGGCGCGCCCGCGCGATATCGATGGGCTTCTCATCGGGAAGGCGCCACGGCATCTCGGTCAGCCATTCAAGGTAGCTGATGCTGATCGAGTACTCGCCGGAGGCTTCCGGCATCCGTTCCAGCCGGGCCAGTTCCTTGCGCGCATGCGATTCGACCTCGGGCGGCATGCCGGCGGCGGCGATCGCTTCGGCCAGCTTGCGGATCTCCTCGTGGCTCTCCGTGTTCTCGCCCAGTTCGTGCTGGATGGTCTTGAGCTGTTCGCGCAGCATCATCTCGCGCTGGCGCTGGTCCAGCCTGCCGCGGGTTTGTTCCGCGATCTCGCGGGACAGGCGCAGCACTTCGATGCGCGCCGCCACGGCATCCGTCACCCGGTCCAGCCGCTTGCACAGCTCAAGCGTTTCGAGGATCTCCTGCTTGCGCTCCAGCGCGATGTCGACCAACCCGGCCAGCGTGTCCGCCAGCAAGCCGGGCGACTCGATCGCCTGCAGGGAACCGGTCAATTCCGCCGGAGTGCCTGGCAGCAGCGCGAACATGTCCGCCGCGCGTTCCTTCAGGACCAGCGCGCGTGCTTCGATGTTCGGGTCGCGCTGCGTGGGTTCGGCAAGCATCTCCACCCTGGCGGCCAGAAAGGGGTAGCCGGTCAGCGGTTCGAGCAGCCGGAAGCGCTGGGCGCCCTGGCAAACCAGGTGGTGGGTCCCATCCGGGCTGGTCACATAGCGCAGCACATTGGCCACGGTACCCATGCCATAGAGCGCATCGAGTTCCGGATCTTCGGCCTGCGGGTCACGCTGGAGCACCAACCCGAGCGGGAGCTGACCCAGTACGGCCGCGCTCACGCCTGCCTTCGCGCGCTCGCGTCCAATTGCCAGCGGGATTGCCAGGCCGGGGAAGAGGACGATATCGCGGACCGGGAGCAGGATGAGTCCATCGGGTGGCAGGGCGGACGCCGTGCCGCCGTCGGCCACTTCGGTAGCTTGCGCAACGCTGCCCTGTTCCACGCTTTGCGCAATCTGCCCACTCTCCCTGGTCAAGGCGGATTCGCCTCCGATATAGGTGCTCATGGTGGTGTCTCCTGCGGGCCTGGCGCGTGTAGCCAGGTCTTCGCGAAAAAATTCGGCAGCGCGCAAAGTCGGCTTCGCGCAGGTCCCGCCTACTCCGATCTCTCGAGGATCAGCACGAGACAGCCATCCACGGATTCGCTCTGCTGCATGCCGTAGCGCCCGGGAGGAAGCTGGATGTGCCGCTCAAAGCGGCCATAGGGAATCTCAAGGCAGTGCACGGTACCGCCGGCGAAGGCGCGGTGCAGCGCGCGTTCGGCACGGATGCTGAGCGTGTTGGCATCCAGCCCGATGTCGATGCACTCTGGCTTCACGCCGGGCAGCGCCACCACGACGGCGATCTGCTTGCCCTGCTCGAAGATTTCCACGGGCGGCTCCCACACCGGGCGCAGGCCAAGCTGGCCGGCCGGGCGAAAGAACTGGCGATGCAAGCGCTCGGCACGCTCGACCGCCTGTAGCGCGGTTTCCCACGTCGTCATGTTGCGGCCGCTTGGCATAGCCGGGCTCCTCGCTCACCCTTGGAACAGGCATGGCTGACGCTTCATCAAATGCCACGGGGGCGGCATTGTCAATTGGCTTTTTGGGGCGAGTTCCGAGGGCGGCCTGCCGGCTGGATCACTATCCGGGCATCGGGTGCAAGCGCCGCAATCCGGCTTGCTTGCAGTGTCCGGAAGCGGCGTCACCCGCTGAGCGGAAACTACGGCCGCTTGTCGCTGGCCGGGCTCGTCGGGCGCTGCGCAGGCAGGCTGTTGATGATGCAGTCCACCGCGCGCGTGTCCGACTTGCCTTGCCCCAGCCCGCCGATGACCGAGTCGCGGTACTGCGCGGGTGTAATGCGGTGGTAGTAGAGGCGCGAGGTCTGGTCGAGCCAGTAGACATAGTCGCTGTCGCCCTGGCTGCCGTCGGTGCGCAGCCACTCGCTCACATTGTTATTGCCGATCATCAGGTTCGGGCAACGCCGGTTCAGGCTATCCAGGTACGCGTCGAAGCCTTGCGCCTCGATGTTGCGGACCGAGTCCGGCGTGCAGCCGGCTGTCAGCGCTAGCGCTGCCGCCCAACTTGCCAAGGCAATCCTGTGTCCGGCATGGCGGGACCACCGGTTGGCGCACTTGGCAAAGGTAGGGAAATGCATATGGATCCTGGAATGGCCCGGCAGGGCGGACACAGAGGTGGCACCAGAGCGCATTGTCCGCCCCCGGTTCCGGTATTTCGAGTGAGCATACCGGGGAACCGTTTCCTCCCCACCCCCGGGTGAAAGATTTCATATGCCGCCGGGAAGCCCTTGAATTCGCTGCCTGCCAGCCGGAACGAAGCCCATTCAGCCTTGGACGTCACAAAGCAGTATTCCTGCTTGACTAGGACCGGTCTCCATCCTATAACCATCCCATTGGATGGTATTTGGATGGCGGGTCACAATGAACGAGCAACAAAGAGCACTTGCAGCACCTCCCCGGCCCAAAGGCGGCGAGACCGAGAAGATCACGATCAACCTTGGCCCTGTCGACCTCGGCCAGATCGACCTGCTGGTCGAGGAAGGCTTTTACTCGAACCGCACCGACCTGATCCGTACCGCGATCCGCAACCAGCTTGCGATCCATGCGCAGGCCGTCAGCGAGACCGTGACGCGGCGCGCGCTGGTACTCGGCCTGCAGCATTTTTCCCGGCAGGACCTGGAGGCCGCGCAAGCGGCACGGCAGCGTCTGGACATTCATGTGCTGGGCCTTGCCAGCATCGCCGCCGACGTCACGCCCGAACTGGCCCTGGCCACGATCCAGTCGATTGTCGTACTGGGCGCTTTCCATGCCTCCGCCGCGGTCAAGGCGGCACTGGCCGGGCGCATCCGCTGAGCCCGGCAATCACCTGAGGCCCCGCTGCAGGTTCTCCTGCAGGCCCCTCGAAGGACACCATGATGAAAATGAACGAAGCATTCCTGGCTTCCATGCACGAAGCCATGGCGCTGTTGCGCACGGCCGGTCCGCTGGAGGCCACCGAAGTCATACAGCGCGCGCTGCGCGATAGCGGCGCCGCCGCCGGTTTCCAGCCTGCGCAAGTCGTCGAGGCGCTGCTGCCGCGCACGGCGCCGGCAGCGGACGCGGACGCGGAAGGTCCCGCCGCCAAAGCCGGCGAGGCGCGCACGCAGCCCCGGCGGGAACCAAAGCCGGCGCCGCGGCCCGGCGTGCAGGACACCGGGCACTTCACTACAAGGCATTACGCCAGTCACGCCGGCGAGCGCGCCTACAAGCTCTACGTGCCTGGCGGCTACGATGGCCAGCCGCTGCCGCTGGTCGTGATGCTGCACGGGTGCACGCAGGACGCTGATGATTTCGCGGCGGGCACGCGCATGAATGCGCTGGCCGGGCGGCACGGCTTCCTGGTTGCGTATCCCATCCAGCCAATGACGGCCAACCCGTCCAAATGCTGGAACTGGTTCAAGCCGGGCGACCAGCAGCGCAGCCAGGGCGAGCCAGCGCTGATCGCGGGCATCACGCGGGAAGTCATGGCGAACCACCCGGTTGACGCGGATCGCGTGTACGTGGCCGGCTTGTCCGCCGGCGGCGCCATGGCTGCCGTGATGGTGCAGACGCATCCGGAGCTGTATGCCGCGGCGGGGATTCATTCCGGCTTGCCTTGTGGCAGCGCGCACGACCTGCCATCGGCACTGGCTGCGATGAAGGGCGGGAACCTGGCCGCGAAGCTGATGGAGAAAGCGCGGACCGCGCCCCGGGGCAACGGTGCTGTCTCGCAGTCGCGGCCCCTCATCGTATTTCACGGCGATGCCGACGCCACGGTGCATGTGTCCAACGGCGAGCGCCTGCTGCGTGATTTCCAGGGTGGTACGCACCGGGACAAGCAGCAGCGCAGCCGGGGCGGGCGCACCTTCACACACCGGCAACTGACATCGCCCGAAGGCGTCGACGCGGAATACTGGCTCATCCACGGGGCGCCTCACGCATGGGCGGGGGGCAGTTCGCGCGGGACGTACACCGATGACAGCGGGCCCGACGCCAGCGCCGAGATGGTGCGCTTCTTTCTCGCACATCCGCTGCGGCCGTAGTCCGGCGGCATCGCCGCGCGTCCGGCCCGCGCGGTCATTCGCCACACGCTAGCGTCAGGACAATCTCCGGGAAAAGCCCGCGCCGCCCCCGGCGCTAGCCGATCCTTGCCTCGCCGGGCCATAACGGCGAACTCACTGAAAAATCCGCCTCTTCCATCGTGACCGTCCTCAGTGACCGGACCACGGCACGCGTGTCGCCCGTGCGCCACTGGAAATAGTAGGACAGGTTGTGCGGAGCCGGCTGGCTTGCCAGCTCCGCCAGCTTGCCGGCGCGCACGAGAGGCGCCACATAGGATCGCGGAAAGAGGCTGATCCCCACGCCGGCAATCACCAGCGCAATCAAGGCCGACAGGCTGTTGCAAACCAGCGCCCTGGGAATCTCGAGTTTCTGCTCCGCCGCCCATTTCTCGAAGGCGAGCGTCAGGCCCGCTTCGGCGCTGAGCGTGATCACCGGATGCTCCGCGAAGTGCCGGGCTGTCAGGACAGTGCCGGATGCCAGCCGCTCTGGCGATGCCATCCACTGGTATGCGAGCTCACCGACCTTTTCCTGCGAGAGGTTGGAGGAGGAGGACGGGCCGGGAATGATCGCGAAGTCGAGTTCGCCGCGCTCCAGCTTGCGTTCGAGGTTCAGCGTCAGGTCGACCTGCGGTTGCAGCACGAGATGCGGATGCAGCTCGCGAACGCGGGCGACTAGTCCCGGGAACCAGGTGGATGCCACCAGTTCGCTGATGCCGAACCGGCAACTCCCGCGCAGTGCGCCGGACATGTCCAGGTCCGAGCGGATACGGCTTTCAATCTCGAGAATCTGGGCAGCATGCTCAAGCAGTCGCTCGCCGGCGTCGGTGATGACCGAGCGTTGCCCGGTACGGTCGAAGAGCGCCTTTCCCAGGTCGTCCTCCAACTCCGCGATGCGCTTCGACAGCGATGACTGCGTGACATGCAGGCGTGCAGCCGCCACGGAAAAGCTGCCAAGTTTTGCGGCCCAGTAGAAGGCTTCCAGTTGCTTGAGGGTCATGGCGCCGCCCCTGTCCCGCGATGGGGGCCTGGCGCCGCCAGCGCGCTGCCATTCCAAATTCTCACCGGGGGCAGTGAAGATTTCTCGCTTTCTTCCGGAGCGGGAGCTACGTATCGTTCGGCCATTGTCAATATCGGTTCGGAAAGGGGGAGGCCATGCGGCACAGCTTCAAGACACGCAACAAGACACGCGGGACGTTCAACGTGCTCACCACAGTGCTCCTGTCGCTCGGGTTGGCGGCGACCGCGGCGCGGGCGGAGTGGCCCGCCGATCATCCGATCCAGGTCTTCGTCGGTTTTGCCGCCGGCGGAGGCACCGATACCATGGCGCGCACGATGGCGCCGTTCATCCAGCGCTACCTTGGCGCAAACGCCAGCCTGGTGGTGCAGAACAAGCCGGGCGCCGCCAGCGAGATCTCGAACATCGGCCTGATGCGCTCGGCCCCGGATGGCTACACCATCGGCGTGGTCAACCTGCCTGCCATGGCGTTCGCGCCGCTCTACAAGAAGACGAATTTCGATCCGGCCGGGCTGCAACTGGTAGCGCGCGTGCTGAGCGACCCGACCATCCTGGTGGCCAGGAAGGAGAGTCCGTACAACAACCTGAAGGACGTGGTTTCGGCATTGAAGAAGAAGCCTGCCTCCTTGTCTTTTGGTCACAACGGGGTCGGGACGAACGGGCACCTGGCGCTATTGCAATTGCAGAATGTGGCGGGCGTGAAGGTCAACGACATCCCGTATAACGGCACGGCGCAGTCCAAGACGGCGTTGTTTGGCGGGCATATCGACTTCGCGGCGGTCACTACGGGTGAACTGCAGGATGCGGGCAAGGAGGCTGTGCCGCTGAAGATTATCGCGCAAATGGGGGAGAAGCGGGCCGCTTCGCTACCCGATGTGCCGACGGCCAGGGAGCAGGGGTTCGACGACGTAATGCCTGCCGAGCGGGGGATTGCCGTGCCCGCGGGTGTGCCGCCCGCCATCGTGGAGAAACTGCGAGTAGCTGTCAGGGCGACGCTCAGGGATCCCGAGTACCTGAAGAAGGCCGGCAACGACGCACCGGTCCTGGCCTACCTGCCCGGCGACGACTGGGCCAGGGAAATCGCGGCCCGCAAGCCGATGATGCGCAAGCTGGCCGACGGCATGCCGAAGGAGTGAACGGCGTGATGACTTCTTTTCCTCGTTGCGAGCCCAAGTCCATGCAAAGACCCGCCACGTCTCAAAAGACGGCATCCCTGCGCGCGCTGTTGCGCACGGAGCCGTTTGTCGTGGCGCCGGCCGTGCACGATATCTTCAGTCTCCGGCTGGTGGAGCAGGCGGGCTACCAGAGCGCGTGCATCAGCGGCGCCATGCTCTCCTACAGCTTGCTCGGCGTCCCGGACATCGGCCTGCTCACGCTGACGGAATGCGTGGAGCACTGCCGCCGCCTGACGCGCGTGTCATCCATCCCCATCACCGCGGACGCGGACGCGGGCTATGGCAATCCACGCGGCGTGCACTATGCCGTCGAGTTGTTCGAAGAGGCCGGCGCCGCCGGCCTGAACATAGAGGACCAGGTGGTGCCAAGGCGCTGGGCCTCGCCGGGCGGCAAGGAGGTGGTGCCGGTCGGCGAGATGATCGCCAAGATCGATGCCGCGCAGCGTGCCAGGCGCGACAGCAACTTCATGATCATCGCCCGCACGGACGCGTTTGCGTGCGAGTCCACCGAGCAGGTCATTCAACGGGCCCGGGCCTATCAGGCGGCGGGCGCCGATATGCTGCTGCCCATCGCGCCGCGGACCGAGAACGACATCACTCGCCTGGTGCGCGCGCTAGATATCCCGGTGACGCTCAGCGCCGGCACCGGGCTGGTGCCCAGCCCATCCGCCGCAAGCCTGCCATTGGAACGGCTGCGCGGCCTGGGCGTCCGGCGGGTCAGCCTTACCACGCTGCTGCCGGGCGCAGCGGTCGCGGGCATGAGGCGGAGCCTGGACGCCATGCGGGGTGGGGCGGGCAGCGGCGACGATGGCGGGATGGCGGCAGAGGGCGCGGCGAGCCTTGGGGCGTTGTTCCATGCGCAAGACCAGATGGACTTTGAGGAGGCGTTGCTTCTGTAACTTGCTCGGTCCCTTGCCGCAAGCCGTATAGGCTGGCGGCGCATGGCGCGGCCTCGGGAGGCCTTCCTCTGACGAATCCCGACCACCACTACACCGGCATCCTGTTCTGTGGCGCCGAAGCAGGTCGTTGTTCCAGCACAGAACATCGCGCCGATCTCTCATCATGTCGTCATGACTTCCCAGTGTATGGCTGTGAGCGACGCCGTTCCCCCCTCGGAGCGGGGGGGAGGCGACGCATGTTGCGATACATGCCCATCGTTGGAATCAATCGTTTTTTTCGATAAATATCAGCGGGAAAAACCGTTTTAGGTAGTTATCGCGCCGGCCTTAAGCTTCGCCTCTGGAAATTTCGGCACCGTGCTGCCGGCGTGAGCCCAATCGATCCTCGCAGCGCCTTTCCTCGGGCATCGCGCTCACCTCACCCCAGGCCTCGAAGATGGAAACCCATATTGCCAAGGACCGAGGCTGCGAAGCCCCGGTAGCGCATGTGCGTCCCTGCGAGCTTGTCACTGCCAGGGCGAGACGGATTCAACTACTACCAGGAAACGTAATGAACGCACTGAATGGCTATGACTATGAAGACCTGGAGCTCGGGATGAGCGCCACCTTCGACAGAACCATCACCGAAGCGGATATCGCACTGTTTGCGGCCGCTTCTGGCGACAACAATGCCGTGCACCTCGACGAGGAATTTGCCCGCACGACCCAGTTCGGCGGATGCATCGCCCACGGCATGCTGACCGCCAGCGTGATCTCGGCAGCCATTGCCGGACGCTTGCCGGGGCCTGGGACGATCTATCTGAGCCAGAACGTTCGCTTCAGAGCGCCCGTAAGGCCAGGGGAAACAGTCAAGGTTACCGTGACCGTCAAGGAGTTGCAGCCAGGGAAGCAGCGCGTCTCGCTGACTACGGTCTGTACGGTGCAAGACAAGGTCGTGGTGGACGGGGACGCGCTGGTGATGCCGACGTCGTTGGCGCGCAGGGTCCAGTAATGCCGCGGAGCTGGCTGGTTAGCCAGCTCCAATCTCAAATTCGACTAACTTTACGGAGAACGGCGTGTCTCTTCCATTGGCATTTTCAGATAAGTTGCTCCAAGTATATTCTGCTCCATTTAAAAAAACGGCCGAGTATATGGCCGGGCAGAGGTTCTTGTCCTGCAGCATGGATTTTTCTGGCCTGCTGCGCTCCAATCTGCGCCATCTGGAAGGGCAGGCAGCCGTGATGAGGTCGGTATGGAGCGAAGAGACGGGTGGGGAAAATCCGGATCGACGCTTCGCCGCGGACGAGTGGAATCGCAATCCGTGGTACCGCTTTCTCAAGAAAAGCTACCTGAATAACGCCAGAACTCTCTCGGAGATCACTGAAGCAATCGGTCTCGAGGAAGACGACAAGAGCAGGCTGAGATTCCTTGTCGGCCAGTATATTGAATCCTTGAGCCCCGCCAATTTTCTTGGCACGAATCCGGAAGCCATTCAGCTGGCATTGGAATCCCAGGGCGGAAGCCTCGTTTCCGGACTTGCCAACTACGTTGAAGACGCGCGGCGAGGCCGCATCGCAATCACGGACGAATCCGCCTTTGAGGTAGGCCGCAATGTGGCCACGTCCGAGGGGGCCGTTGTCTTCGAGTGTGAATTGATGCAGCTGATCCAGTACAAGCCGCTGACCGATAAGGTTGCCTCGCGGCCGCTGGTCATCGTGCCACCGTGCATCAACAAGTTCTACATACTGGACCTCCAGCCGGAGAACTCATTCGTGCGCTTTGCCTGCGAGCAGGGGCATACCGTGTTCCTGGTATCGTGGCGCAATCCGCAAGCGGATATGAGCGAGACCACATGGGACGACTATGTTGAGCACGGCGTATTGAAGGCGCTGGAAGTCAGCCAGGCCATCAGTGGCGCGGCTCAGGTGAACGCGCTGGGCTGGTGCGTCGGAGGTACGTTGCTGACTTCAGCCTTGGGCGTGCAGCAGGCCCGCGGTAAAAAGACGGTAGCCAGCAT
>NZ_JBFTLX010000119.1:0-19861 GCF_056396665.1 Cupriavidus sp. 05T313
CACACACAAACAGCTCGGGCTCGGCACTGCGCAGCACCAGCCCTTGCCAGAGCTGCTCCGGCGTAAGCATGTCCAACTGGATATTTCGTGGATCGTTGATCTCCACCAGGTGCTCGAAACGCAACTTCACTCTCCCGATCTATTGTTAGCCGATATTATGAGGGTTTCCGAGCCAAGGTTCGCAGCAAAACTTCCGCGCCCGGAACCCTGTCGCAAAGCTGCCAATGCGGCTTTACCCGACGCTTCCCGCCAGTCCTGCCCGCCACGGAGAATGCCCATGAGCCATCCCCCGCAGTCCGCTACCGTTCCCTCCCCCCTCGACAGCGCGTACGCCGACCCGCTCCAGGTATTGGTCTATGCCGACTCGCTGTCGTGGGGCATCGTGCCGGGAACGCGGCAGCGCCTGCCCTGGCCGGTGCGCTGGCCTGGGCGCCTGGAGCTTGCCCTGAATGTGGCGAACGGCGCGGCCGCCGGCGGCCAGCGCCCGGTCCGCATACTCGAAGACTGCCTCAACGGCCGCCGCACGGTCTGGGACGACCCCTTCAAACCCGGCCGCAACGGCATCCAGGGCCTGGCACAGCGCATGGAAATGCACGCGCCGCTGGCCCTCGTCATCCTGATGCTCGGCAGCAACGACTTCCAGTCCATGCACCCGCACAATGCCTGGCATGCCGCGCAAGGCATCGGCGCCCTGCTCGACGCGATCCGCGGCGCGCCCATCGAGCCCGGCATGCCGGTGCCGCCGGTACTGGTGCTGGTGCCGCCCCCCATCACTAAGCCGCGCGGGCCGCTGGCGCCCAAGTTCGCGGGTGGCGAGCACAAATGCGCCGGGCTGGCGCAAGCCTTTGAGGCGGTCTGCCGCGCCCGCGGTTGCGACTGGTTCGACACCGGCACGGTGATCCGCAGCAGCGAGGTCGACGGCGTGCACCTTGATGCCGCCGACCATATGGCGCTCGGCGATGCGCTGGCGCCCGTCGTGGCCGCGCTGCTGGCGCCGGCGCGCGCCTGAAGGCCGCTCCGGGCGCCTTGCCAGCCTTGCGCGGACGGGCGCCGGCTACAACACTCCTGACAGTATTTGTCAGGAGTGTTGGCGCACAATCCCGCTCCTCACTCAGCGGATGTTTGCTGGCAAGCGTCTGACTCACCATCCGCATCCGGCACGCACGTGGCGGCAGGCGGAACGCTCCGGAGTGAAATCGCCCCAATCTAAGCAGGAGGCAGCGATGCAATTGCTGGTCAATATCGATGTCGACGACCTCGCGCGCGGCATCGGCTTCTATCAGCGCGGCCTGGGACTGCGCCTGGCGCGCAAGCTGTTCGACGGAACCGTGGCAGAAATGGCGGGCGGCACCACGCCCATCTACCTGCTCGCCGGTGCGCCAGGCACCTCGCCCGGCGCACGTGCCGACGGACGGCGCAACTATCGCCGGCGCTCGATGCCGGTACAACTCGACTTTGTGGTGGAAGACCTCGAAGCCGCCATCGAGCGCGCGCTGGAAGCCGGCGCCGAACTCGAGGACTGGCCGCAGGATTTCGTCTGGGGCCGGCAGGCCATGCTGTCCGATCCCTTCGGCCATGGCATCTGTTTCATCGAGTGGAAGGGCGAAGGATACGGTGCTGCAATGGACGGGAAACGAGCCGTGGAGGCGGCCTAGCGGCGGCGCTGCCGCAAGCGCGGTTCGCCTGGGCACGGGCCCCTTCCGAACTGTCGCGAGGAAATTCCTGCGAGTGGCCATCGCGGCGGGCCGCCATCCATAAAAGTGGATATGCAAGCGCAGTTTGCTTCGTTGGTGGCGTGGCGAGCTTGTTCTATCGTGTCTCCGGTGCAAACAACGAGACGACAAAGAGAAGACAACGCTGAGCTTGCCAGGGACATCGCCGGCCAACCTGCCGGCCGTGTTCCGGCGGGCTCCAGGCCCAACCGGACCGCCCGGCGCATCGCCGCCGGTCCACCTCGCCAAATCAAGCATGTCCACCTTCGGCCCGGATCTGACCGATCCCTTCGTCGCCCGCGCAGTGGTGCTGCGCGAGTCCTTCCATACCGATGCCGCGCAGCGCGACAAAGCCGGCGGCCGGCCCACCGCGCAGATTCGCCTGCTCAAGGAAAGCGGCCTGCTGGCGGCCGGCATTCCGGCGGCTTACGGCGGCGGCGGCGCTTCGTGGCTGTCGCTGCTGCGGGTCGTGCGCGAGTTCGCGCGCACCGATGGCTCGCTGGCCCACCTCTTCGGCTACCACCACCTCCCCGTGCATACCGTGCTGGCGCGCGGCGCGCCGGAGCAGAAAGACCGCCTCCTGCGTGAGGCCGCGCAGCAGCAATGGCTATGGAGCAATTCGGGCAATGCCCTGTCGAAGACCTCCGGCGCCCGGCGCGCGCCCGGCAACGATGGCTGGATAGTCACCGGCTTCCGGCCCTTCTCCAGCGGCACGCATGTGGCCGACGTGATCCAGGTCGCCTGGGAAAACGAACTCGGCCAGCGGCTGACGGGCGTCGTGCCGGCGGAGCGCGCCGGCATCGTGATCGAGGATGACTGGGACGGCATCGGCCAGCGCCAGACCGGCAGCGGCACCGTCACCTTCAACGGCGTGCTGGTGCGCGACGACGAACTCCTGGGCCAGCCCGACGATCCGCTGACGCCCTTTGCCTCGCTGGTCACGCTGCTGCAGCAAAGCGTGCTGCTCAATGTGTTCATTGGCACGGCGCAGGGAGCGCTGGACGAAGGCCGTGCCTATACCGCCACGCAGTCGCGCCCGTGGATCCACTCGGGCGTGGCGCGCCATGTCGATGACCCGTGGGTCCAGCGCAAGTACGGCGAACTCGCCATCCGCACGCTGGCGGCCACGGAACTGGCCGACCAGGCCGCGCGCAGCCTGGACGCGATCTACCGCCACGGCGCGGCGCTGACGCCGGAGTTGCGCGGACGCGCGGCGATCGAACTGGCCACGGCCAACCTGTACGCGGGGGAAACCGGTCTGGCCGTTTCCAGCGAGATCTTCGAGGTCATGGGCGCGCGCTCCGCCACCAACGCCAACGGCTTCGACCGCTTCTGGCGCAACGTGCGCACGCATACGCTGCACAACCCGGCGGAATACAAGAAACGCACGGTGGGCACATGGCTGCTCACGGGCGAATTCCCCTCCCCGGCCGTGTACCGCTGACTTTACCGATCACCCGGTATTCCATTGATTCATTTCATTGATTCCCATGAGCCGCGATCGACTGTTCCTGCTGCAACCCGGATTCACCGACCCCAAGCAACCCGGCGAACGCTACGTCTGCCCGCATTGCCTGGCCATCGAAGGCTTGCTGGCCTCTGACCCGGCGCTGGCCGGGCATCTCGACATCACGCGCGTGCCCTTCGCGCGTCCGCGCCAGACGGTGATCGCCGTGCTCGGCGAAGCGCACCAGGGCCTGCCCGCGCTGGTCCTGGGCGACGCCGCGCCGGCACCCGCCGATGCGCAAGCCCTGGGCGAACTGCGCTTCGTCACCGACAGCCGCCGCATCCTCGAACTGCTGGCCGAACGCCACGGTTTTGCCAAGGTGCACTGAGCGCACCAACCGGAACGCCATCATGACCGCTAACGTCGCTTACCTTCACGCGCTGGAAGATGCAGCGCCCGCGCTGTTCGAACCCGACTCCGGCAACCCCTTCGTCACGCGCGCCGTGGCACTGCGCGACCGCTTCGCCGGAGACGCCATCGCGCGCGACCAGGCCGGCGGGAAACCACTGGCACAGATCCGCTTGCTCAAGGAGCACGGCCTGCTGGCCCTACTGCTGCCGCGCGAGCATGGCGGCCAGGGCGAGTCCTGGTCGACCGTGCTGCGCATCACACGCCTGTTCGCACAGGTGGATGGCTCGCTTGGCCATCTGTTCGGCTATCACTACAGCAGCCTGCTGAGCCCGCGCTTGCGCAATGCACCGGAGAAGGCGGCCAGCCTGTGGCGCCGGTCAGTCGAGGGCAACTGGTTCTGGGGCAATACCGCCAACAGCTTTTCCAACAGCCTGTTTGGCCGGCGCGACGGGGAGTGGTTCGTGCTGGACGGCTACCGCCCCTTCACCTCGGGCTCGCATGTCGCCGACTTCCTGGCGATTGCCTGGGAGGATGCCGAAAGCGGCGAGCGACGCTTCGCCGCGATTCCCGCGGACCGCGAGGGCATCGTGATCGAGGATGACTGGGACGGCATCGGCCAGCGCCAGACCGGCAGCGGCCGCGTCACCTACCGCGGCGTGCGCGTACACCAGGACGAGGTGCTGGGCGAGCCCGTGCCGCTGAATCCCACCGGCGCGCCGCCCGAGCCCTACCGCACGGTCACGCCGCTGCAGCAGCAAAGCGTGCTGCTCAACGTGTTTATCGGCACGGCCCAGGGCGCGCTGCGCGCCGGGYGCGAATACACGGTGCACCAGTCGCGCCCGTGGATCCACTCGGGCGTGGAGCGCCATGTCGACGACCCCTGGGTGCGGCGCCAGTACGGCGAACTCTGGGTCAGGACCCAGGCTGCCACCGCGCTGGCCGACCGCGCGCTGGCGGCGCTCGACGGCGTGCAGGCGCGCGGCGAAAAGCTCACCGCCGAAGAACGCGGCGAAGCGGCTGTCGCCATTGCGGCAGCCAATGTGCTGGCCGGCGAAGTCGCTTTGCAGGTCTCCAGCGATATCTTCGAAGTCACCGGCGCACGCTCGGCGGTGCGCAAGGTTGGCCTGGACCGCTTCTGGCGCAACGCCCGCATCCACACGCTGCACAACCCGTCGGAATACAAGACCCGCAATGTAGGCCGCTGGGTACTCGGCGAAGGCCATCCGGAACCGGGGACATTCCAATGAGCGCACCGCTTGCATCGCGCCGGCCGCGCCAGCTTCACCTCAACATCAACATCCTGCATTCGGGTTTCGTGCCGTCGGCCTGGCGGCTGCCCGAGAGCGACCCCGGCGCCTTCGCCGATGTGCGGCACTACATCCGCGTGGCGCAGATCGCCGAGGCCGGCAAGCTCGACGCGGTCTTCCTCGCGGATAACGCCGCCATCGTCGACCAGATCCACTTCCGCCCGATCACCGCGCTGGAGCCGACCGTGCTGCTGGCGAGCATCGCGGCGGCCACCACGCATATCGGCCTGATCGGCACGGCGTCCACCAGCTACAACGAGCCCTACAACATCGCGCGGCGTTTCGCCACGCTGGACCACGTGAGCGCCGGGCGCGCCGGATGGAATGTGGTCACCACCGCCGACGCGCCCTCGGCGCGCAACTTCGGGCGCGACGCGGCGCCGGATCACGCGCAGCGCTATGCGCGCGCTTCCGAGTTCACCGCGGTCGTCAAGGCGCTGTGGGACAGCTGGGAGGACGATGCCTTCGTCGGCGACAAGACATCGGGCCGCTTCGTCGACCCGGGCAAGGTGCTGCCGATCGCGCACCATGGCGAGCATTTCTCGGTGCAAGGACCGCTCAACCTGCCGCGTTCGCCGCAAGGCCATCCGGTGGTGGTGCAGGCAGGCGGCTCCGCGGATGGCCGCGAGCTGGCGGCGCGCCACGCGGAAGCCGTGTTCTCGGCCTCGCAATCGTTCGAGGAGTCGCTGGCCTACGGGCGCGAGCTGAAATCGCGCGCGCAGGCGCTAGGGCGCGGACCCGATGCCGTTCAGGTGCTGGCGGGGCTGACCACCATCATCGGCGCAACGGAAGCACAGGCGCGCCGGCGGCGCGACGAGCTGGTCGACCTGATCCCGTGGGACTACAGCCTGACGCGGCTGGCCGGCACGCTGGGCATCACGCCGGACCGCCTCAAGCTCGACGAACGCCTGCCCGCCAGCCTCGCCCTGCCGGCCAATGGCAACGGCAACCATACCTTCTTCAATGCCACGCTCGCGCTGGCGCGGCGCCACGGCTATACCGTGCGCGAACTGATCCGCGAGCTGGCGGGCGGCGGCGGGCACCGCGTGATCGTCGGCACGCCGGAGCAGATCGCCGACGACATCGAGCACTGGTTCCGGCACGGCGCGGCCGACGGCTTCAACCTGATGCCCGATGCATTGCCCGGCGGACTGCAGGATTTTGTCGACGGCGTGGTGCCGATCTTGCAGCGGCGCGGCATCTTCCGCACGGAGTACGAAGGCGGCACGCTGCGCGAGCATCTGGGCCTGGCACGGCCGCAAGGGCGGCAAAGCGCCCGCGAGTCGGCCTGACACCAACACTGACATCAGCAAGACGCGAGACAATCCATCATGGCTCAACGTAGCGGTTTCCTCAGCCTGGGCGCCTTCCTTTACCCCAGCGGCCACCATATCGCCGCCTGGCGCCATCCCGACGCCAAGGCCGACGCCGGCATCGACTTCAGGCATTACGTGGCGCTGGCGCAGGCCGCCGAGGCGGCGAAGTTCGACCTGATCTTCCTGGCCGACGGCGTGGGCACGCGCGGCGACGATACCGAGTTTCTCAGCCGCACCGCGCACAGCTACCAGGCGCAGTTCGAACCCATCACCCTGCTATCGGCACTGGGCGCGGTGACCGAGCGCATCGGCCTGGTCGGCACGGCATCGACGAGCTTCAACGAGCCCTATCACGTGGCCCGCAAGTTCGCCTCTCTGGACCACATTTCCGGTGGACGCGCGGGCTGGAACCTGGTCACATCGTCGAGCGAGCACGAAGCGCGCAACTTCAACCGCGACCACCACCTGGCGCATGCCGAGCGCTACGAGCGAGCCGCCGAATTTGCCGACGTGGTCACCGGCCTGTGGAACAGCTGGGAAGACGACGCCTTCCTGCGCGACAAGGCCAGCGGGCGCTACTACGATCCGGCCCGGCGCCATGTGCTGCGCCACAAGGGCAAGCATTTCTCGGTGCAGGGGCCGCTTAACGTTTCGCGGACGCCGCAGGGCCACCCGGTCGTGGTGCAGGCTGGCTCATCGGAAGCCGGCAAGGAGCTGGCGGCCCGCACCGGTGAGGCTGTGTTCACGGCGCAGCAGACCGTGGAGGACGCGGTGGCGTTCTATGCCGACGTCAAGGGGCGGCTAGCCAGATACGGCCGCGAGCCGGACGATCTCAAGATCCTGCCCGGCGTGTTCCCGGTCGTGGCGGAAAGCGAGAGCGAAGCCCGGGAGAAATTCGAGCAACTGCAATCGCTGATCGACCCCGTGGTCGGGCTGGCACTGGTATCGGGCCTGAGCGGCGGCTTCGACCTGTCCGGCTATCCGCTCGACGGGCCGATTCCCGAACTGCCCGAGACCAACGCCAGCAAGAGCCGCCAGCGCCTGGTGATCGATCTCGCGCGGCGCGAGAACCTGACCATCCGCCAGCTCTACCAGCGCGTGGCCGGCGCGCGCGGCCACTGGCAACTGGTCGGCACGCCCGTACAGATCGCGGACCAGCTCGAAGAGCGCTTCCGGAAATTCGGCGCCGACGGCTACAACATCATGTCGCCGGTATTGCCGGGCGGGCTCACCGATTTCATCGCGCTGGTGCTGCCGGAATTGCGCCGCCGCGGCCTGTTCCGTACCGAGTACTCGGGCAGCACGCTGCGCGAACACCTGGGCCTCAAGCGCCCCGCGCATCCCGCAGCCGCCTCCGGACCCGCCACCTCCATCATTGCCGCTGCCGCATGACCACTTCGCCCTCCCTCCCCGCATCCGATCCGGACTTCCTCGCGCGTGAAACGCTGCGCCCGCTCGGACCCGCAGCACGTCACTACGGCAAGTGCGCTGCTATCCATTGCGACACGAAGACCGTACACCCGATGAACAGTGTGAAGCCGATGCAATAAGCGCTGAGGATGTGCCAGCGGGCGGCGGACCGCCGAACCAGCGCCACCGGCAGCGGATGTGCCCAGCCGGGCGCATCCATAAAAAAACCCGCAGCGCGGGTGGCTGCGGGTTATTTACGCCGGGGCAGAACCCCGGCCAGTCTACTGCAACGGTCCGATCAGATTTCCTCGTACAGCGGCAGCGTCAGGAACTCGGCAAAATCTTCCGACGTGGACATCTGCTCGAAGATTTCGCCGGCGCGGTCATAGGTCCTGGTGTCGCCACCGACGAACTCCTTGACCTTGGCCAGTTCTTCCGGGATCAGCGCGCGCACCATCTCTGCGGTCACCTTGCGGCCGTCTTCCAGCTTGCCCTTGGGCGAGCGGATCCACTGCCACACTTGCGAGCGCGAGATTTCGGCGGTGGCGGCGTCTTCCATCAGGTTATGGATGGGCACGCAGCCGTTGCCGGCCAGCCAGGAGCCGAGGTAGTGGATGCCGACGTTGATGTTCATGCGCAGGCCGGCTTCGGTGATCGGGGTTTCCGGCTGGAAGTCCAGCAGGTCCTTGGCGGTCACGTTAACGTCGTCGCGCTGCTTGCCGAACTGGTTGGGCGCGTCGCCCAGCACTGCCACGAATTCCTTCATGGCCGGCTCGACCAGTCCCGGGTGCGCCACCCAGCCGCCGTCGTAGCCGTCGGTGGCATCGCGCTTCTTGTCGTTGATGATGCCTTGCATGGCGATGGCGTTCTTCTCCGGATCGTTCTTGATCGGGATCAGTGCGCTCATGCCGCCGATGGCGGGCGCGCCGCGCTTGTGGCAGGTCTTGAGCAGCAGCAGCGCGTACGAGCGCATGAACGGCGAGGTCATGGTGACCTTGGCGCGGTCGGCCAGGCAGAAGTTCTTGTCAACCTTGAACTTCTTGATGCACGAGAAGATGTAGTCCCAGCGGCCGGCGTTCAGGCCAGCGCTGTGCTCGCGCAGTTCATACAGGATTTCTTCCATCTCGAAGGCGGCCAGGATCGTTTCGATCAGCACGGTCGCCTTGACGGTGCCTTGCGGCAGGCCGATTTCGTTCTGGGCCATGACGAAGACGTCGTTCCACAGACGGGCTTCGAGGTGGCTTTCCATCTTCGGCAGGTAGAAGAACGGGCCGGCGCCGCGTGCGATCTGTTCCTTGGCGTTATGGAACAGGAACAGCGCGAAATCGAAGATGCCGCCGGAGACGCGCTGGCCGTCGATGGTGACGTGCTTTTCGTCCAGGTGCCAGCCGCGCGGRCGCACTTGCAACGTGGCGATCTTGTCGTTGAGCTTGTAGTGCTTGCCGTTCGAGTCCAGCGTGAGGGTGCGGCGCACGGCGGCCTTGAGGTTCACCTGACCCTGCAACTGGTTGTGCCAGTTGGGGGTGTTGGAGTCCTCGAAGTCGGTCATGTAGCTGTCCGCGCCGGAGTTGAACGCGTTGATGACCATCTTGGCTTCCACCGGGCCGGTGATTTCCACGCGGCGGCAATGCAGCGCGGGGGGCACCGGCGCGACCTTCCAGTCGCCTTCGCGCACGCTCTTGGTTTCAGGCAGGAAGTCGGGCAGCTCGCCGGCGTCCAGGCGCTTGGTGCGCTCGACGCGGGCAGCCAGCAGTTGCTGGCGGCGCGGCTCGAAGGCGCGATGCAGTTTGTCCACCAGGGCCAGGGCCGCCGGCGTGAGGATGTCTTCGTAGGCCGGCAGGATTTCGCCGGTAATCTTCATGCCCGCAGGCAGCGTGATGGCCATCAGTGTTCTCCTGTGATCGATGGTTTGTTTAGGGTGCCCGCTGTCAAACCGCCGCACCGCGGGTGCGGGCGAATTCGAGCAGGTCGTTCATGTCGTGCCCGGTGCCGGAGGGGCTCACATCGAGCTGCTCCGCCGGATGGCCGGCACGATTGATCCAGAACGTGGTGTAGCCATACCAGGTGGCGCCGCAAGCGTCCCAGCCGTTGGACGAGACGAAGAGGATTTCCCCGGCCGGTACGCCGAAGGCCTTGGGGCCCAGCGCGTAGGCGTCGGGCGCGGTCTTGTACATGCGCACCGCATCCACCGACAGCACGTGGTCGAACAGCCCGTGCATGCCGGCGCTCTTGACCGAGATGTCCAGCATCTCGGGATTGCCGTTGGACAGGATGCCCAGCGGCAGCCCGGCGGCCCGCAGGCGCTTGAGCGCCCCGAGATTCTCCGGGAAGGCAGACAGGCAGGCATATTCCTTGAGCAGCTGCGCCTCCGCGGCGGGGTTCAGCACCAGTTGCAGGCGCTCGGCGGCATAGCGCAGCGCGTCCACCGTGATCGCCCAGAACGGCTTGTAGTATGCGCCGTCGGGCGCGGCCAGCGAGCGGATGCGGGTGTAGTCGATCTGCCGCTCGCGCCACAGCAGCGCCAGCGCTTCGCCCTTGCCCGGAAACAATTGCTCCGCGCGCGCGGTGACGGAATACACGTCGAACAGCGTGCCGTAGGCATCGAAGACGACTGCGCGGATCTTTTGCATGAGCTGAAGCGGTTCCCCTGGGCAAACCCGGCAGGCCAGCGCATTGCGTGGGCCTGTACACCAATGAATGCATGCATTGTAGGGAGACGTTGCGGTGCGGCAAAGTCGGCCCGGGTCACTTGATCTTTTACTTTTACCCCACTAATCTTTGCGAACGCTGTAAAGAATAGGCACCAAATCCACCCCATTGCTTCAAGCCCCCCGATTTTTGGGCGGAATGAGGCACAAAACTGGCGAATACCGTGGATCATTTCAAGCAATTGGAGACGTTCGTCTCCGTGGCCGCGCGGGGCAGCCTGTCGGCGGCGGCGGCGGCGGAGGGYGTGGCGCCTGCCATCATCGGGCGCCGCATCGATGCGCTGGAAGAGCGCCTGGGCGTCAAGCTGCTGCTGCGCACCACCCGCAAGATCAGCCTGACCTTCGAGGGCTCGGCGTTCCTGGAGGACTGCCAGCGCATCCTCAACGACCTGCACAACGCCGAAGCCAGCGTCTCGGCCGGCGGCGTCAAGGCCAGCGGCCACCTGCGCGTGACCGCGCCGGCTGGCTACGGGCGCAAGCATGTGGCGCCGCTGGTGCCGCTGTTCATCGAGTCGCATCCGGATGTGACCATCACCCTGGACCTGTCCGACCGCGTGGTCGACCTGGTCAACGAGGGCTTCGACTGCGCCATCCGCCTGGGCGACCTGCCCGATTCCAGCCTGGTCTCGATCCGCCTGGCCGAGAACCGGCGCGTGGTGGTGGCCTCTCCCAATTACCTGTCGCGTCACGGCGTACCCGCCCTGCCCGAGGACCTGACCCGCCACAATTGCCTGGCCTTCGGCGCCAGCGCCAATGTGCAGCGCGGCTGGGCCTTCCAGCAGGAAGGACGCCCTCTCACCGTCAAGGTCGGCGGCACCATGGAATGTTCCGATGGCGCGGTGCTGCACGCCTGGTGCCTGCAAGGCCACGGGCTGGCCTGGCGATCATGGTGGGAGGTGGGGCAAGAGATCGCGAGTGGCCGGCTGGTCACCGTGCTGGATGAGTTCCAGGCGCCGCCGATCGGCATTCATGCGGTCTTTCCGCAGCGCAAGCACTTGCCGCTGCGCGTGCGGCTGTTTATCGACCATCTGAAGAACACCTACGGGAATCCGGCGTACTGGCGGCGCGCGGAACAAGCTTCCGCCGCCAGGCAGCAACTGGCGGTCAATCAGTAATTTGATATAAGGCAATGACGCATGAGCCACCCCTGCCTACAATGAAATCCGACAGGTGCCGTGCGGCCTGCCCCCCACCACCCGTTAAACCGCGTCCCTAAGGAGTCCAGCATGTTCAAGCACATCCTGCTACCCACCGACGGTTCGGAGCTGTCCAAGAAAGCCATCGACGGCGCGCTGGAACTGGCCAAGACAATCAATGCGCGGGTCACCGCCTATGTCTGCCTGGAGGAATATCCCTACACGCCCTTCAGCGAGATCGTGGTGGAAGCGCCCCAGGCCTTCAAGGACCGCATCGAAAGCCAGGCCAAGCTGTACCTGAAGGAAGTGGAAACCGCAGCCAGGGCCGACGGCATCAGTTTTGACGCCGACATGAGCACCTTTGCCGTGCCCTACCTGGGCATCATCGACGCGGCCGAGCGCCATGGCTGCGACGTGATCTTCATGGCATCGCATGGCAGGCGCGGTCTCTCCGGCCTGTTGCTGGGCAGCGAAACACAGAAGGTACTCACGCACACAGACATTCCGGTCATCGTGTATCGCTGAGCGCCGGCACGCGCCATGGCATGAGGCGGTGGAATTCAAAAAGGCTGGCTGCCCGTCGGGGCAGCCAGCCTTTTCATCCTTCCGTCCTTCCGTCTAACCGGCTGCGCCGGTTGAGATCAGCTGGCCGACTTGATGCGGTCTTCGATATGCTTGGCGCGGTCTTCCGAGCCAGGGTGCGACGAGAACATGCCCGACTTGCCGCCGTCCAGCTTGGCCAGCTTCTGGAACGCCGAGACCAGGCCGCGGGTATTGGCCTTATTCTTGGTCAGCAGGTCGTACGAGTAGTCGTCGGCGGCGCTCTCCTGCGTTTGCGAGAATTGCGCGTTGATCAGCTGCTCGCCCAGTTCGCCCAGTTGCGATGCCGACAAGGCAGCCACGGCGCCATTGCCGCTGRCGGCCAGCGCGCCGCGCGCCGCCATGGCGGCGTATGCCACCTGCATCTTGTTCTTGGTGTGGCCCAGGGCCACGTGACCCAGTTCGTGGCCAACCACGCCGCGCACTTCGTCGTCGGTCATCATGTCCATCAGGCCGCTGTACACGCGCACGCAGCCGTTTGCCATGGCCCAGGCGTTGACGTCCTTGGTCAGGTAGACCTTGGCATTGACGTTCGGCACRCCGGGCGACTGCAGGCCGGCCATGATCTTGGTCAGGCGCTTGGCGTAGTTGCTGCTGGGCGCAGCTATCTTGTTGGTGCTGTCGAGCTCGGCGCACGACTTGTCGGACATGGTCTTGACGTCGCCGTCGCTCAGGGAGGCCGCCTTGAACAGCGACGTGCCGGCACCCATCATGCCGTCGACATTGGTGCCGGCGCAGCCGACCAGAATGGCGGAAAGACCGGCGATGGCCGCCAGGGAGAGTTTGTGCTTCATGCTTGGTTTTCTTCTTGGAATGTGCACCGGCTGGATTGCCGCCAGTGATCTTTATGGATATGCGCCGGTGACTAACCGGCAACCCTGCTGTGTGCCTCTTTTGACACACGGGTGGAATCATATCGCTGAAATCATTCCAAGTGAACGACAAATGTCTGAATCGCTACAGTCACAATTTTTGACATTTCTCACTCATCGACCCCGACTCCCCTGCCGGTCCGGGCATCGGCCAGGCGCCAGAAAGCAAAAAACCGCGCCGTCCCTGAGAGAGACACGGCGCGGCGCCTAAATGAAGGGCGTGATGGTCGCACGCCCTCCAGGTGACCAGCTATTGATCTGCAGATCCGAAGATCCGAAACATCAGGCCACTTTCTTGTCGTCGAAGAACTGTTCGTCTTCGGTCGAACCCTTGAGCGCGGTAGTCGACGACTGGCCGCCTTCGATGGTCTGGGTCACTGCGTCGAAGTAGCCGGTGCCGACTTCGCGCTGGTGCTTGACGGCGGTGAAGCCCTTCTCGGCCGCCTTGAACTCGTTTTCCTGCAGTTCGACGAAGGCGGTCATCTGGTTGCGGGCATAGCCGTAGGCCAGGTTGAACATCGAGTAGTTCAGCGAGTGGAAGCCAGCCAGCGTGATGAACTGGAACTYGTAGCCCATGGCGCCCAGTTCCTTCTGGAACTTGGCGATGGTGGGGTCGTCCAGGTKCTTSYKCCAGTTGAASGACGGSGAGCAGTTGTAGGCCAGCAGCTTGCCAGGGAACTTGGCGTGGACGGCTTCGGCAAACTTCTTGGCGAATTCCAGGTCCGGCTTGCCGGTTTCGCACCACACCAGGTCGGCCACTTCCGCGTAGGCCAGGGCGCGGGAGATCGATTGCTCGATGCCGGGCTTGGTGCGGTAGAAGCCTTCCACCGTGCGCTCACCGGTGCAGAACGGGCGATCGCGCTCGTCCACGTCGGAAGTCAGCAGGTCGGCGGCTTCAGCGTCGGTACGGGCGATCACCAGGGTCGGCACGCCGGACACGTCGGCAGCCAGGCGCGCGGCGGTCAGCTTGGCGACAGCTTCACGCGTCGGCACCAGCACCTTGCCACCCATGTGGCCGCACTTCTTGACCGAAGCCAGCTGGTCTTCGAAGTGAACGCCGGCTGCGCCCGCGTCGATCATGGACTTCATCAGTTCGAAGGCGTTCAGCACGCCGCCGAAACCGGCTTCGGCATCGGCCACGATGGGCGCGAAGTAGTCGGTGTCGCCCTTGCCTTCGCTCCACTGGATCTGGTCGGCGCGCTGGAAGGTGTTGTTGATGCGGCGGACCACTTGCGGCACCGAGTTGGCCGGGTACAGCGACTGGTCSGGRTACATYTCGCCGGCCAGGTTGGCGTCGCCRGCSACTTGCCAGCCCGACAGGTAGATGGCCTTSAGGCCAGCCTTGACCTGTTGCATGGCCTGGTTGCCCGTCAGCGCGCCCAGCGTATTGACGAACGGTTCGGTGTTAAGCAGGTGCCACAGCTTTTCGGCACCGCGGCGGGCCAGGGTATGCTCGATCTGCACGGAGCCGCGCAGGCGCACAACGTCATCGGCGGTGTAGTGACGCGCGACGCCCTTCCAGCGGGGGTTGGTATCCCATTCTGTTTGCAGGTTCTTTGCTTCGGTTTCGCGGGACATTTCACTCTCCTAGTGATGATGACGGGTATGGCATAAGCAACTTGCGACAGGCTTGCCGGACCACGGTGCCGAGCTTGCCGACCGGTGCGCTTGGGGGGACGGTTTGGAGGCCAGGTCCTGCTGCCTCGCCACCCCTGTTTTTCACGCCTCAGGTCATGTGTCTTATATAAGAGTGTAGGGAAACGTCCCGCGTCGCAACAGCACGGAATGCAGTCGCTGCTGAGTTTTTTTACTGTTTTAAATCAATAACTTACGAAACATATTTCACGATACGGCAAACGGTTCTCCATCATGAGAAACGGCAGTTGTGCTTCGCATCTACATTTTTTGCCGCGCAAAACATCTTTCCGCATTGTGAAAAACAAACGGCCGGCAGTGCCGGCCGCGATGCTGCTCAAGGAGGAACGCATCCAGCACCCCCCGTGCGGTCCTACGCAGGCGGATTTGCCTCGCGCTCACGCCGGTAGGCCACCCAGTCACCGGAGGCAATGCGCGGCAAACCCGCCACCGCGTCCTCCCCCACCGGGTACAGCAGGCAGCGTACGGCCTGGTCGCCAGCCGTCACCACCTGCTCCTCGCGAACGAACAGCGTGGCCTGGCCCGGATAAACCTCTTCGATTTCATCGAGCACCGGCACCAGGGCGGCATCCACCTCGTACAAATCGCCAGCCACGCCGGGGGCGCCGGCATCCAGCACCAGGCCGGGATAGGTGCCGAAGTCATAGAGCCGGCCCGGCACGGTGGCGCAGCCGAGCAGGCGCGGCGCGGCAATGCCGTGCTTGCGCGCGGCCGCGTTGAGGTCGTTGACTTCGCCCGCGCGCAGGGTGCCGTAGACAAATACCACCGGCATGCTCAGCCCTCCAGCTTGCTGTCCGCCACCAGCACGCCATCGGCGTCGGCATAGATCCAGTTGCCGGGCCGCACCACGGCGCCGGGCATCTGCACCGTGACCTCGCGCTCGCCCACATTGCGCTTCTGGCTTTTCTGCGGATGCAGTGCCAGGGCGCGCACGCCGATATCGCAGACCGCAAGCTCAGCGCTATCGCGCACGCAGCCATTGACGATGATGCCGGCCCAACCGTTTTTCTCGGCCAGCACGCCAAGGTTGCCGCCCACCAGCGCGCAGCGCAGCGAGCCGCCGCCATCCACCACCAGCACGCGGCCGTTGCCGGGCGACTCGACCGCTTCGCGCACCAGCGAATTGTCCTCGAACAGCTTCAGCGTGGCAGCCGGGCCGGAAAACGCGGCGCGTTTGCCGAAATGGTGGAATACCGGCGCCAGCACGCGCAGCGAACCGTCGGCCAGCCGTGCCTCATTGGCGTCGCAGAGATCGGTGGTAGCAAAGCTCATGAAGAACTCCCAAATCAGAAAGGTGGAAAGAACACGTTAGACGAGGCGATGGCGGCCTGCCTCAGGACGCGCCCCGCGCGGCCAGCGCCTGGTCGCGAATGGCCTGCAGCGTGGTGCGCGGCGTGATCTGTTCCGGATCGATGCGGATCTCGATCAGGCTGGCAACCGGTGCGGCCAGCGCCTCGCGCAATGCCGGCTCGAACGCTTCGTTGCGGGTCACGACGGCGCCACGCGCGCCATATGCCCGCGCCAGCGCGGCGAAATCCGGGTTGTGCAGTTCGGTGCCGCTCACATGGCCGGGATACTCACGCTCCTGGTGCATGCGGATGGTGCCGTACATGCCATTGTTGACGACGATGATGATCACGGCCGCCCCGTACTGCATCGCGGTGGCAAGTTCCTGGCCATTCATCAGGAAGCAGCCATCCCCGGCCAGCGCCACCACCGTGCGCCCTGGAAAGGCGATCTTGGCGCCCACTGCCGCGGGCACCCCGTAGCCCATGGCGCCGCTGGTCGGCGCAAGCTGGCCGCGGCCGCCGCCGGCAAAAGGGCGATAGCGGAAATAGCGGTGCAGCCAGCTAGCGTAGTTGCCCGCGCCGTTGGTCACAACGGCATCGGCCGGCAGCACGGTATCCAGCGTGCGCACGATGGCGGCCATGTCCACGCCCTGCCCGGTATAGGTCGGCGGTGCCAGGTAGGCTTCGTAACCGGCGTGCGCTGCGGCGGTCCATGCCTGCCAGCGCGGCGTGGCGGGGGCATCGAGCTGGGCCAGCCGTTTCGCGATGGCCGGCATCGAGGCCTGCACCATCAGGTCGGCCTGGTAGACGCTGCCCAGTTCCTCGGCGCCCGCATGGACATGGATCAGGGCCTGCGCCGGCCGCGGCGCGGCCAGCAGCGCATAGCCCCCGGTGGTCATCTCGCCCAGCCTCGGGCCGATGGCAAGCACCAGGTCGCCAGCGCGGATGCGTTCGGCCAGTTGCGGGTTGATGCCGATACCGACATCGCCCGCATAGCTGGCGTGGCGGCTGTCGAACAGGTCCTGGAAGCGAAAGGCGCAGCCCACCGGCAACTGGAAGCGTCCGGCAAAATGCTGCAGGTCCTGGCAGGCCTCGGGCGTCCAGCCGCTGCCGCCGGCAATCACGAAAGGCCGCTCGGCGCTGCCCAGCATACTGGCAAGGCGGGCCAGATCGCCCTCGCCCGGCCAACTCATGACGCGCTGGTAGTGCGCCAGCTGCGTTAYGGCAACCTGCTGGGTCAGCATGTCCTCCGGCAGCGCCAGGACCACGGGGCCGGGCCTGCCCGAGGTAGCGGTCTGGTAGGCGCGGGCGATGTATTCGGGAATCCGCTCGGCCCGCTCGATCTGCGCCACCCACTTGGCCATCTGGCCGAACATGCGGCGGTAGTCGATCTCCTGGAAGGCCTCGCGATCGGCAAAATCGCTGCCGACCTGGCCGATGAAGAGAATCATCGGCGTGGAATCCTGGTACGCCGTATGGACGCCGATGCTGGCATTGGTGGCGCCGGGGCCGCGCGTGCAGAACGCCAGGCCGGGCTGCCCGGTCAGCTTGCCGTAGGCTTCGGCCATGACCGCCGCGCCCCCTTCCTGCCGGCAGATCACGAAGCGCAGGCGGTCGCGCCGCGCGTGGAAGCCATCGAGCACCGCCAGATAGCTCTCGCCGGGAACGCCGAAGGCCAGTTCGGCGCCGTGCGCCAGCAGCGCATCGACCAGGATATGGCCGCCCGGCTGGAGCGGCGGTGCCCCGTCGGGGGCGGCATGGGACGGCGTGGCGGCAGGATTGACCATGGGCAGTGGACAAGTTGATGGTTCCGTGCGGAACCGTGGATCAGGAATTTGGTATCAGCACAGGGCGTGGGCAGTCCGGGCCGGCAGCGTGTCAGCTGGCGGCCGCGCGGTTGCCCCCCGCATCACGGCGCGAGCGGTTGCCATTGCCTACCGTGACGGCGGTGAAGATCGCCAGCATCTGGAAAGCGCCGATCATGAAGAAGACCCAGCTCGGCCAGTGCGCATCCATCAGCATGCCGAAGAACAGCGGTCCGCTGGCCAGCCCGATATCCAGCCCGGAGTAGACCACGCCATAGACTCGCCCGGTGGCCCCGGCCGGCGCGGCGGCGCGCACCAGCAGATCGCGCGAAGGCCCGGCCGTACCGGCGCCGAAGCCGATCACGCCCATCAGCACCGGCACCATCACGGCCGGCAGCACGCCCAGCCCCACCACGATGGCGACAAGGCCCGACAGCGTGAAGCTCATCGCAATCAGGCGGTCGTGGTTGCTGGTGCGTCCCGCGGCGAAGCCGCCCACGATCATGCCGCCGGCGCTGCACAGCATGTAGACGGTGTAGGACGCCGTGGCCAGCGTCAGCGGCATGCCGTAGAGCTGGGTCAGTGCGGTCGGCGCGAAACTCTGGATGCCGGAGAACGAAAAGGTAGTGACCAGGAAGAAGGCCCAGCAGATCCACACCTGCGGCAACTTGAGAAACGCCAGCATGCTGCCGCCCGCCTTGGCCGCGGCCGGCCTGGGCGCCGCGCCGGCGGTGCCGCGCGGGTCGAGCACGTGCCGGAAGGCCAGCAGCACCGCCAGCACGCCGAAGGCCACGGCCGAAGCGCAGGCGAGCGCGGTGCGCCAGGTGCTGAACTCGGCAATGGTCACCAGGAAGATCGGCGCGGCGGCCCAGCCAAGGTTGCCCGAGATGCCGTGCACCGAGAACGCATGGCCCAGCCGCGGCTGCGACACATGTTTATTGAGCAAGGTGAAATCGGCGGGATGGAACACGCCATTGCCGATCCCCGCCACGCCGGCGCCAAGCAGCAGCATCGCGTAGCTGGGGCTGACCGACAGCAGCAGGGCCGCCGTGCCCAGCAGCCCAAGGCCGCCGAACAGCACCGGCTTGGCACCGAAGCGGTCGACCACGAAGCCAGACGCAGTCTGCACCACGGCCGAGACGGCGAAGAACACCGTCATCAGCAAACCCAGTTCGGCATAGCTCAGGCCAAACTCGGCCTTGATCCATGGGAACAGGGGCGCCAGCAGCAGGTGGAAAAAGTGGGAAACGCCGTGGGCCAGCCCGACCAGGCCAATGACCTGGGCATCGTGGCGCAACGGATTGCGAATGGGATCGAGAGCGGCGGCAGTCATCGGGCGTATCGTGCTGAACCTGGCGCGCCGGCCACTGCTGCCTGGCCCGGTCACGGACCAGGGGCGCGCTGCGAATATCGCATCATAGAGTAAAACCGCCCTCGGCAGGGGTGCCCTGCCCGCTACATCTGCTTGAACAGGTAGGCGTACTGGCGCGCCACCGGCAAGGTCTCCGCGCGATTGCGCAGCTTGAGCGCGAGCCGGCCGAGCGACTGGTTCACGGCACTGGCCACGCAGTCGATATTCACCACCGTGCCGCGATGGATCTGCCAGAAGCGTTCCGGATCGAGTTGCTGCGACAGTTCGCGCAGGCTGGTGCGGATCAGCGCTTCCCCGCTGGCGGACACGACGTTGACGTACTTGTCGGTCGCCTCTAGGTAGATCACTTCATCCACCGGGATGATGCGGATTTCCTGCCCGACCAGCGCCTTGATGAACCGCAGGTAGCCATGCTGGGGCGAACCCGCCGGGGCCTGCTGCGCTGGCGCGCCACCGGGCTCCAGGGTCTCGAGGCGGGCCAGCAACTGCGCCAGGCGATCGGTGTCGAGCGCGGAGCCGCCCTCCTCGCTCGCCTGCGCATGGGCCGCCAGCCTTGCCTTGAGGCGGTGCACAGTGGCCTCCAGCCGGTCGGGCTGCACGGGCTTGAGCACGTAGTCGACCGCCTCGCGCTCGAATGCTTCCAGCGCGAACTGGTCGTACGCCGTGACGAACACCACCAGGGGCGGCGGATCGAACGCCATCAGCTCGCGCGCCACGTCCATGCCGCTCATGCCCGGCATGCGGATATCGAGAAACGCAACCTGGGGCGCGTGCTGCCGGGCCGCCTCCAGCGCGGATACGCCGTCGTGCACCACGGAGA
>NZ_JBFTLX010000120.1:0-19781 GCF_056396665.1 Cupriavidus sp. 05T313
CCGTCAACGGCAAGCTGACCCAGCAGGGCAACACGCGCGACATGATCTTCGGCATTCCGTGGCTCATCGAATACTTCAGCAGTTTCATGACGCTGGAGGCGGGCGACGTGATCCTCACCGGCACCCCGGAAGGGCTGGCCGATACACAGCCGGGCGATGAAATCGTCACGGAAATCGAAGGCGTGGGGCGGCTGGTCAACACCATCGCCTGCGCCACCGGATACGGCAGCGTGCGCTGATACGCCACGCGCCAACAAGGAGGAAGACATGATCAAGCACTGGATCAACGGCAAGCAGGTCGACAGCAAGGACACCTTCGTGACCTGGAACCCCGCCACCGGCGAGGAGATCGCCACCGTGGCCGCGGGCGGCGAGGCCGAGGTCAACGCCGCGGTGGCGGCGGCCAAGGCGGCTTTTCCGAAGTGGGCCAATACGCCCGCCAAGGAGCGCGCGCGCATCATGCGCAGGCTGGCGGACCTGATTACCGAGCACGTGCCGCACCTGGCCGCGCTGGAAACCCAGGACACCGGCCTGCCGATCGCGCAGACCGGCAAGCAGCTGATTCCGCGGGCCGCCGAGAACTTCAATTTCTTCGCCGAGGTGTGCGTGCAGATGAACGGCCGCACCTATCCGGTCGACGATCAGATGCTGAACTACACGCTCTACCAGCCGGTGGGTGTGTGCGCGCTGATCTCGCCGTGGAACGTGCCCTTCATGACCGCCACCTGGAAGGTCGCGCCGTGTCTGGCGCTGGGCAATACCGCGGTGCTGAAGATGTCGGAGCTGTCGCCGCTGACGGCGGACCAGCTCGGCATGCTGGCGCTGGAAGCCGGCGTCCCGGCCGGTGTGCTCAACGTGGTGCAGGGCTACGGCGCCAGCGCGGGCGACGCGCTGGTGCGCCATCCGGATGTACGCGCGGTGTCGTTCACCGGCGGCACCGCCACCGGCAAGCGCATCATCGAACGCGCCGGCCTGAAGAAGTTCTCGATGGAGCTGGGCGGGAAGTCGCCGGTGCTGGTGTTCGACGACGCCGACCTGGAGCGCGCGCTGGATGCCGCGCTATTCACCATCTTCTCGATCAACGGCGAGCGCTGCACCGCCGGCTCGCGCATCTTCGTGCAGGACACCGTCTATGACGACTTCGCGCGCAAGTTCGCCGAGCGCGCCAGGCGTTTGCGCGTGGGGGACCCGACCAGCGAGCAGACGCATGTGGGCGCCATGATCACCCAGCAGCACTGGGAGAAGGTCACGGGCTATATCCGCCTGGGCGAGCAGGAGGGCGCCACCATCCTGGCCGGCGGCGCGGAACGTCCGTCCGATCTGCCGGCGCACCTGCGCAACGGCAACTTCGTGCAGCCTACCGTGCTGGCGAATGTGGAAAACCACATGCGCGTGGCGCAGGAGGAAATCTTTGGCCCGGTGGCCTGCCTGATCCCCTTCAAGGGCGAGGATGACGGCCTGGCCATGGCCAATGACACCGCCTACGGCCTGGCCTCGTATATCTGGACGCAGGACGTGGGCAAGGTGCACCGGCTGGCGCGCGGCATCGAGGCTGGCATGGTGTTCGTCAACAGCCAGAACGTGCGGGACCTGCGGCAGCCTTTTGGTGGCACCAAGGCGTCCGGCACCGGGCGCGAAGGGGGCGAGTTCAGCTTCGAGGTGTTTGCGGAGGTGAAGAACGTTTGTATCTCGATGGGCGGGCATCACATTCCGCGCTGGGGCGTTTGAGAGCACCCGGCGCGCCGGGTGGGCTGCGAACCGGCGCCATGACAAAACAGGAGACACCGCAATGGGCAAGCTTTCACTCGCCGCCAAGATCACGCACGTACCGTCGATGTACCTGTCGGAGCTACCCGGCAAGCACCACGGTTGCCGCGAAGCGGCAATCGCCGGCCACCGCGAGATCGGCCGGCGCTGCCGCGAGCTTGGGGTCGACACCATCGTAGTGGCCGATGTGCACTGGCTGGTCAACGCCGGCTACCACGTCAACTGCAACGCGCATTTCGAAGGCATCTACACCAGCAACGAGCTGCCGCACTTCATCAAGGACATGGCCTATGCCTACGACGGCAACCCCGAACTGGGCCGCCTGATCGCCAGCACCGCGACTGAACGTGGCGTGATGACGCGCGCCCATGAGATCGCCAGCCTGGAACTGGAATACGGCACGCTGGTGCCGATGCGCTACATGAACGCCGACCGCCACTTCAAGGTGGTGTCGGTCGCGGCCTGGTGCGCCTGGCACCAGCTCGACGAGAGCCGCCGCTTCGGCGCCGCGCTGCGCGAGTCCATCGAGGCCAGCGACGCCAATGTGGCCTTTCTCGCCAGCGGCTCGCTGTCGCACCGTTTCAACGACAACAACAGCCCCGAGGAAAGCATCCACCAGATCAGCCGCGAGTTCTTCAAACAGGTGGACCTGCGCGTGGTGGAACTGTGGAAGCAGGGCGACTGGGCCACCTTCTGCCGCATGCTGCCCGAGTACAACGAGCACTGCATCGGCGAGGGCGGCATGCACGATACGGCCATGCTGCTTGGCTTGCTGGGCTGGGACAAGTACGACCAGCCTGTCGATATCGTCACAGACTATTTCACCAGTTCCGGCACGGGCCAGATCAATGCGGTCTTCCCGGTGCGCTGACGGATCACTGGATCGCTGGATCACTGGATCACGACTCACCAACGAGGCCGCCAATGCCCCACATCATCGTCGAGTACACCGATAACATCCGGGCCGAGGCGCGCGTGCCGGCCCTGCTCAAGACCATCAACGACGTGCTGATCGCGCAGGACGGGGTGTTTCCCACCGGCGGCATCCGCTCGCGCGCGCTGGCACTGACCGACTACCGCATGGCGGACGGCGAGGAGGACTATGCCTTCGTCCATATCACGCTGAAGATCGGCGCCGGGCGCGCCGAGGCGGTAAAGAAGACGGCTTGCGACGCGCTGTTCGAGGCCGTCAAGGCGCACTTTGCCGAGCTGTACGCGCGGCGCTACCTGGCGCTGTCGATGGAGCTGGTTGAGTTCAACGAGGGCGGCAGCTACAAGCACAACAACGTCCATGCCCGCTTCAAGAAAGCCTGACCGGCGCCACGCCCACTCAATCTCAACGCTACCCACGGAGACCCCATGCTCAGCCCTGAGCTGATTCGCCAGCTTGCCCATCGCCTGCACGATGCGGAACAATCGTGCAAGCAGATCCGGCAGATCTCGCTGGACCATCCCGACATCACCATCGAAGACGCCTACGCCATCCAGCGGGAATGGATCGCGCACAAGCTGGCCGGGGGCCGCACCGTCAAGGGCCACAAGATCGGCCTGACCTCGCGCGCCATGCAACTGTCCTCGCAAATCGACGAGCCCGACTACGGCACTTTGCTCGACGACATGTTCTTCCAGGACGGCGCAACGATTCCCCCCGGCCGGTTCATCGTGCCGCGCGTGGAGGTGGARCTGGCSTTYGTGCTKGGCAAGCCGCTCAAGGGGCCGCACTGCACGCTGTTCGACGTCTACGACGCCACCGCCTACGTGATCCCCGCGCTGGAGATCATCGATGCGCGCAGCCATTCGATCGACCCCGACAGCAAGCGCCCGCGCAAGGTGTTCGACACCATCGCCGACAATGCCGCCAATGCCGGCGTGGTCATGGGCGGCCGGCCGGTGAGGCCCTTCGATGTGGACCTGCGCTGGGTCTCGGCCATCATGTCGCGCAATGGCGTGATCGAGGAAACCGGCGTGGCCGCCGGCGTGCTCAACCATCCGGCAAACGGCGTGGCCTGGCTGGCGAACAAGCTGCATCCGTTCGGCGTGAGCCTGGAAGCGGGCGAGGTGATCCTTGGCGGCTCCTTCACCCGGCCGGTGGCCGCCAGCCCGGGTGATACATTCCAGGTGGATTACGGCGCGCTGGGCGCCGTGGCTTGCCATTTCGCATGAATCCGAGGCCATCATGGAATTTCCCCTCAATACCTTCAAGCGCGCGCTCGCCGCGGGCGAGCAGCAGGTCGGGCTCTGGCTCGGGCTGGCCAGCCCGTACGCGGCCGAGGTGCTCGCCGGCGCCGGCTTCGACTGGCTGCTGATCGACGGCGAGCACGCGCCCAACACGGTGCCGTCCATCCTGGCGCAGTTGCAGGCGCTGGCCGCCTATCCGGTGCAACCGGTGGTGCGCGCGTCCTGGAACGACACCGTRCAGATCAAGCAACTGCTCGACCTTGGTGTGCAGACGCTGCTGGTGCCCATGGTGCAGGACGCCGTCGAGGCCGCCGCCGCCGTAGCGGCGACGCGCTATCCGCCGGAAGGCGTGCGCGGCGTGGGCAGCGCGATGGCGCGCGCCTCGCGCTGGAACCGCGTCGATGGCTACCTGGGCCGCGCCAACAGCGAGATGTGCGTGCTGGTGCAGGTAGAGACGCGCGCCGGGCTTGAACATCTGGACGAGATCGCGGCCACCGAAGGCGTGGACGGCGTATTCATCGGCCCGGCGGACCTGGCTGCCGATATGGGGCACCTTGGCAATCCGGGCCATGCAGAGGTACAGAGCGCCATCGCCGGCGCTATCGCGCGCATCCGCCGCGCCGGCAAGGGGGCGGGCATTCTCAGCGCCGATGTGGCGCAGTCCCGCAAGTACATGGCCCTCGGGACGACGTTTACCGCGGTTGGCGTGGATGCCACGATGCTGGCCCGTGCGGCGGAAAGCCTGGCTGCGCAGTTCAAGGGGCGGGGCGGTGCCGGGGCCGGCGGGGACAAGACGTACTAGCCGGAGCCGGCCGGTGCGCCAAAACCGTCTGCAATGACGACGGCTGTTACTCCTTCTCCCCTCATGGGGAGAGGGTTGGCGCGGTTTGGCCAGGAACCACTGGAAGCGGAGCCAATGGTTTTTTCCGGCACGAAGGCGTAACCAGCGCCGGCCCTTTCCCCCGCCCCCTTTTTCCGCAAGCGGGAGAGAGGAGCAGATCAGCGTATCCGAGGCAGGTCCCATCCTGGCAGCACGAAAAACAAGAGAGGAAGCGAGGAGTCACAATATGCAAACATCAGCCTGCCCGCCATGCGCGCGCTCGCTCTCTATCGCGCGGCAAACATTCCGTGCTGCGGTCCTGCTGACGGCATCGCTCTGCGGCGTTACCCAGGCCCTGGCCGCCGATCCCCCCGCACGCTGGGTGGTGCCCTCTACCGCGGGCGGCGGCAGTGACCTCGCCACGCGCATCGTCGCGCAGACGATCGCGCCGGTCATGCACCGGAACATCGTGGTCGACAACAAGCCCGGTGGCGCCACCATCCTGGCCGCGCAGGACGTGGCCAAGGCCCGCGCCGACGGCGCCACGCTGCTGACCGCCGGGCAGGGCATGCTGGTGCTCAATCCCGCGCTGTACCGTAAGCTGCCTTACGACGTCGGCAGGGACTTCACGCTGGTCACCTCGCTGGTGAAGCTGCCGGTGGTGCTGGTGACCAACCCGGCTCTGCCGATGAATACGCTGCCCGAGTTCATCGCCTGGATAAAGGCCGGGCAGGGCAAGGCGACCTATGCCTCGGTGGGCGCCGGCAGCCCGCATCATCTGAGTGCCGAACTGATGCTGGACCGCGTGCAGGCCAGCGCGGTGCATGCGCCCTACAAGGGCACCCTGCCGGCGCTGCAAGACGTGGCGGGCGGACAGGTCGATTTCATGATGGCTGACCTGTCGGCAGCGGTGCCGCTGATCCGCGCCGGCCGCCTGCGAGCGATTGCGCTGCCCGCTGAACAACGATCGGCGGTACTGCCGGATGTTCCGACCTTTGCGCAAGCCGGCTTGCCGGGGTTCACGGCCTTTGCCTGGCAGGGCGTGGTAGTGCCGGCCGGCACGCCGGCCGCTTCAGTCGACAAACTCAACGCGGCGATCACGGCCGCGCTGAAGGATCCGGCTGTGGTCAGGCAGATGCAGGAGCTTGGCCTTGAACCCATGGGCGACACGCGGGCAGGATTTGCCGAGTTCGTGGAGCGTGAGCGCGTGAAGTGGGGAGCCTTGATCCGCGCGCACAAGATCGCGCTGGACTGAGCCGCGCCTAGGTGGTCTGCCGTGCTGGCACGGGCGCGGCCATGCCTTCCTGGACACGATTTGCGATGTCCTGCAGCGGCGCAACGAACCGCTTGATCGCTTCTTCCTCGCTCAGGGCGCGCGCGAGATACACCACGTTCAGGCTGCCGCGCACGCGGTCCTGATACCGGATCGGCACGGCGACGGCGCCGATCTTGCGCTGCTCGAGCCAGTCGCCGCGATTGGAGCCAAAGCCATCCGCGCGCACGCGCTCCACCAGCTTGCGGACATAGGCTGCGTTATTGGCCAGCGCCGCTTGTTCTTCGCCCCCCGCCCCCGAACGGAGCAGGTTGAGGATATCGTCCCGTTCGGCGTCGCCGCAATACGCAAAATAGGCCCGCCCGGCTGCCGTCGAGAGCATCGGCAGGCGCCGTCCCACCATCGCACGGTGAAAGGACAGCGGGCTGAAGCGATGGGTGGTTTCGCGAATGATCATGGCGTCGCCGTCGGGCGTGGTCAGGTCGGACGGCCACAGCACGCGCTGCAAAAGTTCTCCCATCAGCGGCGCGGCGATGGTGGAGATCCACTCGTCGTCATTGAAGCCTTCACTCAGGGCCCGTACCTGCAGCGTCAGGCGATAGCTGTCGTCCGACTCGCTGCGGCGCACGTAGCCTTCCGCGATCAGCGTCTCCAGCAGGCGCCTGACCGTGGTGCGGTGCAGCCCGGTCAGTTCGCTCAGTTGCAGGGCGGTCCCGCGCCCGCTTTCCATCCGGTTCAGCGCCTTCAGCACGTCCAGTCCACGGCTAAGCCCGCGCACGCTGGCATACGGGGAGGTTCGGCTATGCGGCATAAATTACCCTAAAAAACCCTTTTAAATCAACGTTGTGCACTCCTTGCACATTCTGTTCGTTTTTTTGTCGGGATGCAATCGGGTCTCTACACTCCGCTGTACTACTTAGACATTCACGAACGAAGGAGACACGATGCCCAGCGCCGCCACCAGCCTCAAGCCCGTCCAGTCCAGCCAGGCCAGCCAGCCGTTCCAGAGCATCTGGGGTGAGTTGCGCGGCGTTTCCTTCAGCCAGGGCTGGCTCGATGCCAAAGGCATCCGCACCCGTTACCTGCATGCCGGCAGCAGCGACAAGCCAGCACTGATTCTGCTGCATGGTGTCGGCGGCCACGCCGAGGCTTATGTACGCAACCTGCAATCGCATGCCGAGCATTTCGACGTATGGGCCATCGACATGATCGGCCACGGCTGGACCGACAAGCCGGCAGGCGGGCGCGAGATTCCCGATTACGTCGACCATGTGATCCGCGTGATGGATTCCCTGGGCATCGAGCGCGCCTCGTTCAGCGGTGAGTCGCTGGGCGGCTGGGTGGCCTCGCGACTGGCCATCGACCATCCCGAGCGGGTGGAGCGGCTGGTACTGAACACGGCCGGCGGATCGCAGGCGGACCCGGTGGTGATGGAGCGCCTCAAGACGCTGTCGATGCGCGCCGTGGAAGAACCGGGCTGGGACTTCATCAAGGCCCGCGTGGAATGGCTGATGGCCGACAAGGCCAAGGCCTTCGACGACCTGATCGCCACGCGCCAGGCCATCTACGCGCAAGCGGGCATGGTCGAGGCCCAGCGCGGCAACATGGTGCTGCAGGACATGGAAACGCGCCAGCGCAACATCCTGCGCGCCGAGCACTATGGCCGCATCAAGGCCCCGACGCTGGTGCTGTGGACCTCGGATGACCCCACCGCCGATGTCTCGGAAGGCCGCCGCATCGCCACCATGATTCCCGGCGCGCTGTTCACGGTGATGGATGGCTGTGGCCACTGGCCGCAGTTCGAGGATGCCGCCACCTTCAACCGCATTCACCTGAACTTCCTGCTCGGCAACGCCGTGCCGGAAGCGACTGCGGTTTAAGCCCGCCAGATCCGCGAAACAGCAGGAGAGGAGACATGAACAACGCCATCGAGATGGCGGGCGGAGACGCTCGTCCGCAGGATCTTGCCACCGACGTCGCCATCATCGGCGCCGGGCCGGTTGGCCTGATGATCGCCAACATACTTGGCCTGCAGGGCGTGCGCGTCGTGCTGGTCGAGAAGCTGGACCAGATCATCGATTACCCCCGCGCCATCGGGCTCGACGACGAGGCACTGCGCGTGTTCCAGTCGGTCGGCCTGGCCGATGCGCTGCTGCCGCATACCACGCCGCACCACTGGATGCGCTTCGTCACGCATACCGGCCGCTGCTTTGCATCGATCGAGCCGCGCACCGACGAGTTTGGCTGGTCCCGCCGCAACGCCTTCATCCAGCCGCTGGCCGACCGCGTCCTGTATGACGGCCTGCAGCGCTTTGCGCATGTGAGGGTCCTGCTGGGCCACGGCATCGCGGCCTTCACACAGGACGAACTTGGCGTGACCCTCAGCGCGGAAGACGCGCAGGGGCGGGTCACTTCGATCCGCGCTGCCTATATGGTGGGCTGCGATGGCGGCAACAGCATCGTGCGGCGCACGCTCGATGTGCCGTTCGAAGGGCGCACCAAGCCAAACCAGTGGATTGTGGTCGACGTGCGCAACGACCCGATCGGCACGCCGCATATCTACATGCATTGCGACGCGACCCGCCCCTATGTCTCGGCCGCGCTGCCGCACGGGATCCGCCGCTTCGAATTCATGGTCATGCCCGGCGAGACGGAAGAGGAATTGTCCCGGCCGGAAAACCTCGCCGCGCTGATCCGCAAGGTGGTGGCCGAGCCGGACAAGGTCGACTACATCCGCAAGCGCGTCTATACGCACAACGCGCGGCTGGCGCGCACGTTCCGCGTCCACCGCGTGCTGCTGGCGGGCGACGCCGCGCACATCATGCCGGTCTGGCAGGGGCAGGGCTACAACAGCGGCATCCGCGATGCGAGCAACCTGGGCTGGAAGCTGGCGATGGTGGTCAAGGGCGTGGCGCAGGACCGCCTGCTCGACACCTATGGCGTGGAACGCCGCGCCCATGCGCGCTCGATGATCCACCTGTCGGAGGTGGCGGGCGACATCTTCGCGCCCGCCAGCCGCTTCGGTGCGTCGGTGCGCGACGGCCTGACGCGGGTGCTGAACGTGTTTCCCCCGGTAAAGCAGTACTTCGTGGAGATGCGCTTCAAGCCCATGCCGCGCTACGAATCCGGGGTGGTGCTGTTGCCCGGGCGCCAGCGGGACGACGGCTTCCTCGCGCGCTTGCTGGAGCGCTCCGGCAACTCGCCGCTGGGACGCATGCTGGGGCTGATGAGCGAGAAACGGGATTCGCTGGTGGGAAGGCTTGTCCACGGCCGCGATCCGGCCGGCGGGTCGCCGGTCGGGCGCATGTTCATCCAGCCGATGGTGCGGACCGAGGCAGGCCATAYGGTGCGCCTCGACGACGTGATCGGCAATCGCTTTGCCATCGTTGCCTGGGGTGCCGACCCGACCTTCGGCCTGACGCCGCAAGCGCGTGCCGTCTGGGAAAAGCYGGGCGCCTGTTTCGTGATGGCCAAGCCCGATACGCAGCTCGCCTATCGCGACGATGTGCCGGACGGCGTGATTGCCATCGGCGATGCCGCCGGGCGCCTCAAGGAATGGTTCGGCAAGGTGCCGGACTCCGTGGTGCTGCTGCGTCCCGACCGCTTCGTGGCCGGCATGTGCTCGCCGCAGCAGGTGTCGGAGGCCATCCAGGCGCTGGCCGGGAAGCTTGCCCTGGCCGACGTGTCGCCGGCGGCATCTGCTGCCTCGGGCGTACTGCCTGCCCAGCCGGACGCGGCGCCGGTGCCCGGCCGCGCGATCGCCTTTGCGCGGGGAGCCTGACATGCCGATGCATCTCGAATGCCTGTCCCATACGCCGCTGCACGGCTATTACGATCCCGCACCGGAGATCGTGGCCGAAGTGGAGCGCGTGCAGGCCGCGGCGCGTGCCCGGGTACAGGCCTTTGCGCCGGAACTGGTGGTGGTCTTCGCTCCGGATCATTTCAATGGATTCTTTTATGACGTGATGCCGCAGTTCTGTATCGGCGTCGAAGCCAGCGCCATCGGCGACTTCAAGAGTCTCGCCGGCCCGCTCGATGTGCCGCGCGGCACTGCCATTGCGATGGCGCAGGCCGTGCTGGCCAGCGACGTGGACGTGGCCGTGTCGTACCGCATGCAGGTGGACCACGGCTGCGCGCAGGCGCTGGAAGTGCTGCTGGGCGGGCTCGGCCAGTGCCCGGTGATTCCCGTCTTCATCAACTCGGTGGCGCCGCCCATGGCGACGTGCCGCCGTGCGCGGCTGCTGGGCGAGGCCATCGGTGGCTTCCTGCAAGGCCTGGGCAAGCGCGTGCTGGTGGTGGGGTCGGGCGGCATTTCACATGAGCCGCCCGTGCCGGAAATCGCTTCGGCCAACGCGGAGGTCGCCGAGCGCCTGATTGCGGGGCGCAACCCGTCGCCCGAGTCGCGTGCTGCCCGCCAGGCGCGTACCGTGGCCGCCGCGCAAGCCTTCACCAAGGGCGACAGCCCCCTGCATCCGCTCAATCCGGCATGGGACAGGGCTTTCCTGGAACTGCTCGCCAGCGGCAACCTGGGCGGGGTGGATGCGATGCGCAACGACGACATCACGCGCGACGCCGGCRAGTCGGCGCACGAGATCCGCACCTGGATCGCCGCATTTGGCGCGCTGGCCGCCGCCGGGCCTTACCAGGCATCGGTCGAGTACTACCGGCCCATCGACGAATGGATCGCAGGCTTCGGCGTGATGCAGGCACGGCCTGCCACCGGGCACGCATAACCCAACCAGGATCAACCATGTCAAACCAGGAAATGACGCTCGCGCTTGCCAAGCGGCTGCGCGAGGCAGAGCAGACGCGCACGCCGGTCGAACCGCTGCGCGGCGAAATCCCGCCCGGCGATGCCGCGATGGCCTATGCCATCCAGCGCGCCAACGTCGACGCGTGGCGGGCTCAGGGCCGCCGCGTGGTGGGCCGCAAGATCGGCCTGACTTCGCCAGCGGTGCAGCGCCAGCTTGGCGTGGACCAGCCCGACTTCGGTACGTTGTTCGCCGACATGGTCTTCGGCGACGACGAGCCGATTCCGGTAGCGCGCACCCTGCAGCCGAAGGCGGAAGCCGAGGTCGCGCTGGTGCTCTGCCGCGATGTGCCGGAGGAGGACGCCACGCTGGTGGACCTGATCAACGCCATCGCCTACGTGCTGCCCGCGATTGAAGTGGTCGGCAGCCGTATCCGCGACTGGGATATCTCGTACGTGGATACCGTGGCCGACAACGCCTCCAGCGGCCTGGTGGTGCTCGGCGCTGTGCCCGTGCCGCTGGCCGGCCTGGACCTGAAGACCGTGAAGATGGAAATGCTGCGGGACGACGAGCGCGTCTCCATGGGTTCGGGTGCGGATTGCCTTGGCCATCCGCTCAACGCCGCGGTCTGGCTGGCCCGGAAGCTGGCCTCGCTGGGCGACCCGCTGCGCGCCGGCGACCTGATCCTGACCGGTGCGCTCGGCCCGATGGCCGCCGCCGGACCGGGGCAGTGCTTCGAGGCCCGCATTAGCGGCATCRGCAGTGTGCGGGCACGGTTCGCACAGGGCTAGCGCGCCGCGTATCAAGCGATTTACCCCATTAGAAATACACAAGGAGACAACATGAAATACGCAAAACCCATCCTGGCAGCACTGCTCGCGACCGTCGGCCTGGCCGCCAACGCCCCCGCCATGGCCGACACCTTTCCCAGCCGGCCGCTGACCATCGTCGTGCCGTTCCCCGCCGGCGGCGTGACCGACATGATTGCGCGCCAGATGGCGCAGCAGATGCAAACCGGTCTCGGCAAGCCGGTCGTGGTCGAGAACCGGCCCGGCGGTGGCGGCCAGATCGCCGCGCAATCGGTCAAGCGTGCCGATGCGGATGGCTACACCCTGTTTGTGGCCGCCACCGAAATGTTCGCGATCAATCCTGGTCTGTACCGCAATTTCTCGTACGACCCGCTCAAGGATTTCAAGCCGGTGACGGCACTGGCTTCGTCGCCGCTCGTGCTGGTGGTGCCGCAGGGCAGCCCGGTCAATTCCGTCAAGGAACTGGTGGCGCTATCCAGGAGCAAGCCAGACGGCGTGAACTATGCCTCGCAGGGCATCGGCTCGATCGGGCACCTGCTGGGCGGCCTGTTCGCCGACAAGTCCGGCGGCCATATGACCCACGTGGCCTACAAGGGCTCGGCCCCGGCCTTGCAGGATGTGATGGCGGGGCAGGTCGACATGATGTTCGACCCGGTGATCACCACCTCGCCGCTGATCAAGGGCGGCAAGGTCAAGCCGCTGGCCATCGCGGCGCCTCGCCGCTCGCCTTCGCTGCCGGACGTGCGCACGCTCTCCGAGCTCGGCATTGGCGGGCTGGATGCCGGCGTCTGGTTCGGCATGGTGGTCAAGACCGGCACGCCTGATGCCATCGTCGCGCGTCTCAATGAGGCGGCGGTCAAGGCGCTCAAGGCACCCGAGGTGACCAGGCGGTTTGCCGACCAGGGCCTGGAAGCGCTGCCCATGACGCCGCAACAGTTCGGCGCCTTCCTCAACAGCGAAAGCACGCGCTGGGCCCCGCTGGTCAAGGCCAGCGGCGCCAGCGTGGAATGACGCGAAACAAGCAACAGGAGAACGACATGACCCGCAAGCTGAAAGCAGCCATCATCGGTTCCGGCAATATCGGCACGGACCTGATGATCAAGATCATGCGCCACGGCGAGCAGATCGAGATGGGCGCGATGGTCGGCATCGACCCGGCATCGGACGGCCTGGCACGCGCCGCGCGCCTCGGCGTGGCGACCACCCACGAGGGCGTGGAAGGATTGACGCGCATGCCCGTGTTCGGCGACATCGACATCGTGTTCGATGCCACCAGCGCCGGCGCGCACGTGAAGAACGATGCGTTCCTGCGCGGCCTGCGCCCGTCGCTGCGCATGATCGACCTGACGCCGGCGGCCATCGGCCCGTACTGCATCCCGGTGGTCAACGGCGACGCCCATCTCGACGCACACAACGTCAACATGGTCACCTGCGGCGGACAGGCCACCATTCCCATGGTGGCCGCTGTCTCCCGCGTGGCGCCCGTGCTGTACGCCGAGATCGTCGCGAGCATTTCCAGCAAGAGCGCGGGCCCCGGCACGCGCGCCAATATCGACGAATTCACCGAGACCACCTCGAAGGCGATCGAAGCGATCGGCGGGGCCTGGAAGGGCAAGGCCATCATCGTGCTCAATCCCGCCGAGCCGCCGCTCATCATGCGCGACACGGTTTACTGCCTGAGCGAGATGGCGGAGCAGGATGCGGTCGCCGCGTCGATCGAAGCCATGGCCGCCGAGGTGCAGCAGTATGTGCCGGGGTACCGCCTCAAGCAGAAGGTGCAGTTCGAGACGATCCCGGCCAATGCGCCGCTGGTGGTGCCGGGCGTGGGGCGGGTGAGCGGGCTCAAGACTTCGGTGTTCCTGGAGGTGGAGGGCGCTGCCCACTATCTTCCCGCCTATGCCGGGAACCTCGACATCATGACCAGCGCCGCGCTGACCATCGCCAGGCGCATGGCCGGCGCCATGCTTGCCCAACGCGCTGCCGCCTGACGCGGCCGCTCATCAGGAAAGACTGTCATGCAAGACCAGAAGAAACTCTATATCTCCGACGTGACGCTGCGCGACGGCAGCCACGCCGTCCGTCACCAGTACAGCATCGAACAAGCCGTCCGGATCGCCAGGGCCCTCGATGAGGCCAGGGTCGACTCCATCGAAGTGGCGCATGGCGATGGCCTGCAGGGGTCCAGCTTCAACTATGGCTTCGGCGCCCATACGGACCTGGAATGGATCGAAGCGGTGGCCAGCGTGGTCAGCCATGCCAAGGTCGCCACCTTGCTGCTGCCCGGCATCGGCACCGTCCATGATCTCAAGGCCGCCTATGGCGCCGGCGCGCGCATCGTCCGCGTGGCCACGCATTGCACCGAGGCGGACGTCTCGCGGCAGCATATCGAGTACGCCCGCCACCTGGGCATGGAGGCGGTCGGCTTCCTGATGATGAGCCACATGACCACGCCCCAGCACCTCGCGGCGCAGGCAAAGCTGATGGAGAGCTACGGCGCCACCTGCTGCTACGTGGTGGACTCGGGCGGCGCGCTGACCATGAACGATGTCCGCGACCGCTTCCGCGCCTTCAAGGACGTGCTGAAGCCGGAAACCCGGACCGGCATGCACGCCCACCACAACCTGAGCCTGGGCGTGGCCAACAGCATCGTGGCGGTGGAGGAGGGCTGCGACCGCGTCGACGCCAGCCTTGCCGGCATGGGGGCCGGCGCCGGCAATGCGCCGCTGGAAGTCTTTATCGCGGCGGCGGAGCGCATGGGATGGAACCACGGCTGCGACCTCTACAAGCTGATGGATGCCGCCGACGACATCGTGCGTCCGCTGCAGGACCGGCCGGTGCGGGTCGACCGCGAAACGCTGGCGCTGGGATATGCGGGCGTGTATTCCAGTTTCCTGCGCCACAGCGAGGCCGCGGCGAGCAAATATGGCTTGAAGACGGTCGACGTGCTGGTCGAACTCGGGCGCCGGCGCATGGTGGGCGGGCAGGAAGACATGATCGTCGACGTGGCGCTGGATTTGCTGGAGGCGCGCAAGGCCAGCGAGGAAAAAGGTGCGAAGGCCGTTGCCCGGGATGCCGCCTGACAAGGGCCATCCGGCGCCGGTTTGCGGCAGCAAGGTAAACCGCCGCCGCAGGTAAGGCGTCAGCATGATCCATGGCGTCGCCCGGCCATTCCTCAATCCAGCTCAAACAAAAAGCCGCCTCCACGCAAGCACGCGGAGGCGGCGCCGGGCGGCGGCCTTGATTGCCGCCGCAAGCCAATTCGTTATGCCGGCAAAGTGATTAACGCTGGCCTTGCTGGCCGCTTTTCTGGCCTTGCTGGTTTTGCTGCCCAGCCTGGTCGGCCTTTTGGCCCTGTTGTCCTTGCTTGTCGTGCTGGCCGCCTTGCTGGCCTTGGCCACGGTCCTGCTGCTGTTGCTGGCCGCCCTTCTGGTCCTGGCTGCCGGACTGGCCGCCTTGCTGACCGGATTGCTGCTGTTGCTTGCTTTGGTCTTGCTGGCCTTGGCCGGGTTGCTGTTGCTGTCCCATTGTGCTCTCCATGGCGCGGCGGAATGCCGCGTTAATGGAGGGGTGCAAGGCGCGTGCCACGCTGCGGGTATCCATGCCACCTGCCGGTCACCCGAGATCGCGTGCGCCCCGCATTGGACCGGCTGGCAACGGTTTGCGCGTCTCCCTGGCCTTGCTTTTCTTTTGCCGCCACTAGTCGGGCAAGGGCACGATGTTCACGGCCCCGCACATGCCGGGCACTATGGACCGCAGGCAGGCCAGTGCTTTTTACAAACGCCGCAGGTTTTTTACAAGCGCCGTGAAGGCCGCAATGCAGTGAAGCCGGACGCGGTGCTTCAGGCCGCCAGCGTGAATGCCGGACGCAGTCCGGCGGGGGCAGCCTGGCTGTTTCTGTCCGCCAGCAAGCTCAGGGCAGAGGGGCCTAGCGTGTTGGCGCAGGCGGCCCTTAACGCAGCGACGCCCGCCAGTCCCACTTGCCTGGCCAGCCACTCGGGGGGTGCGTCCTTGTCCATCGCAAGCAGGTGGATCGTATGCGCTACCCGCTGCTCGCGCAGCAGGGTGCGCAGCGATTCGCCTTCCGCGAACAGGCGTGCGCGTACCAGGCGCGGCGTGGCCTGCCAGCGCTCGGCCACCAGTGCCGCATTCCAGGCCAGCCGGGGGTGTTCGAACATCTCGCCGGCGAGGGCGCGCGACCAGTATTTCTGGCTGGGGTATGTGCCGCCCGGCGTGGCGGCCAGCGTCATGCGCGGACAGGCGTCGTCCGGCACCGCGCGCAGCGTGATCACCGCGCTGCGCCCGGGCGCCGGCAGCAAATCGCAATCGAAATATGAAAAGGCAGGGACCACGAACGGATTCCCCGGCCACACCTCGCGCCGCGCGTTGGCGTCGCGCAGGCGCGCGCTGCCTCGCAGGGCGTCGACGCGCACCGCGAAGGGAAAGCGCAAGCGGGACAGGCGCAGATCGGTTCTGCTGACGAGGGCCATGCGAAGTTCAGGAGGGTCCGGCTGGCAGGCGACGCGCGGGGCGCGAAGCCGAACTCGCATTGTACGGGTTCGCAAGGCCAGTGGCTTCCGGGATGGCGAAGGAAGGTTTCATCGGCCGCGTTGGCTACATTGGCTACAGTTCGGACAAGCCAAAGTGACGCAGGCGCTCAAGATCCGTCACCCGGATGCTCTGGTACGACAGGTCCACCATGCCCTCCGACGCCAGCCGCCGCAGCGCCTGGTTGACCCGCTGGCGGGAAAGTCCGGTCAGCAGGCCAATCTCCTCCTGGGATAGCTCCAGCACCTCGCTGGTACGCGGATACAGCGCGGGATGGAACAACTGGGCCACCGCTTGCGCCACGCGCGCATCGACGCTCAGCAGGCGCTCGTTTTGCACGGTGGCGATGAACTGGCCCATGCGTTCATTGAGCTGGCGCACCACGAAGCTGGCAAAAGGCAGGCTCTCGGCCAGCAAGGTGTGGAATACGGTGTCCGGCACCAGCGCCACGCGCGAGTCGCGGATGGCGATCACATCGTATCTCCGTGCTTCGCGCTTGATCACGCTGCCTTCTTCGCACCAGCCGCCCGCCGGCACGCCCGAGAAGGTGCAGCCGCGCCCGTCCGGCGTGTAGACCGCGAGCTTGATCAGGCCACGCTCCACCCCGATCCAGTAGCGCGAAGGCTCGCCGCGATGCGCCACGAAGGCGCCCGCGGCAAAGTCCTGCACGACCAGTTGCCGCGCCGCCAGTGCCTGATGGCCGGGCGCGAGCGCGGCGAACCATTCATGTTCCGAGAGCAGGGCGGCATGCCCGGTGCACGGCGAGGATGCTGGCGGCTGTGTGGCGGCTGCAGAGGGGGGCGTGAGCGCTTGGGGTGTGGCTGATGGCGGGCTGGACATGATTTCGGCTTGGCCCGGCGCGGGCATTGTCATCCGGACGACAGAGCTTCGTCGTGTGCGATGATAGCCTTGCACAGCGAAAAGTAACAGCGACCGGCCGCGCTTGGTTCATCCTGTGGAAAGGAACCGGCCCTGCCGGCGCATGCGGAGACTACAGCAATGCCAAGCGATTTCGATACCGGCCTGGGCAAGAACCCGGCCAACCACGTTCCCCTGACACCGATCGACTACCTGGCGCGCGCCGCCGAGGTCTATGGCGATCGCCTGGCCATCGTGCACGGCCCGGTGCGCCAGAACTGGCGCGAGACCTATGCACGCGCGCGGCGCCTGGCCAGCGCGCTGGCGAACCTGGGCGTGGGCAAGGGCGATACCGTAGCAGCCCTGCTGCCCAACACGCCCGCCATGGTGGAGGCGCATTTCGGGGTGCCGATGGCCGGGGCGGTGCTCAATGCGCTGAATATCCGGCTGGATGCTGCCAACCTGATTTTCATGTTGCGCCATGGCGAGGCCAGGGTGCTGCTGGCCGACACCGAGTTTGCCGACCTGGCGCGGCAGATCGCCAACGAGATCCCGGGGCTGAAGGTAGTCGCCGTGGTGGACGCACTGGGCCCGCAGGACGCGCAGCCCTTCGGCGAGACCGACTACGAAAGCCTGCTGGCCTCCGGCGATCCCGCATTCGCCTGGCAAATGCCCGCCGACGAGTGGGATGCGATCGCACTCAACTACACCTCGGGCACCACCGGGGACCCCAAGGGCGTGGTCTACCACCATCGTGGCGCGGCCATCAACGCCATCTCCAACATCCTTGAGTGGGACCTGCCCAAGCACGCGGTGTACCTCTGGACGCTGCCGATGTTCCACTGCAACGGCTGGTGCTTCCCGTGGACCATCGCGGCGCGCGCCGGGGTCAATGTGTGCCTGCGCAAGTTCGAGCCCAAGCTGGTATTCGACCTGATGCGCGACGAAGGCGTGACTCACTACTGCGCCGCGCCCATCGTGCATACCGCGCTGGTCAACGCGCCGCCGGCCTGGCGCGAAGGGCTGCGCGGCCCGGTGCGCGGCATGGTGGCGGGTGCGCCGCCGCCGGCCGCGGTGCTGGCGCAGATGGAGGAAATGGGCTTCGAGCTGACCCATGTCTATGGCCTGACCGAGACCTACGGCCCGGCCGCGGTGTGCGCCGAGCAGGACGATTGGGCCGGGCTGTCGCAAGAGGACCGCGCCACCAAGAAGGCAAGGCAGGGCGTGCGCTACCACCTGCAGACGGAGGTGGCCGTGCTGGACCCGGACACCATGCAACCGGTGGCCTCGGACGGCGAGGAAATCGGCGAGATCATGTTCCGCGGCAACATCTGCATGAAGGGCTACCTCAAGAACGAGAAGGCCACGCGCGAGGCATTTGCCGGCGGCTGGTTCCATACCGGCGACCTGGGCGTGTGCACGCCAGACGGCTACGTCAAGATCAAGGACCGCAGCAAGGACATCATCATCTCCGGTGGCGAGAATATCTCCAGCGTGGAAGTGGAAGACGCGATCTATCGCCATCCCGCCGTGCTGGCCGTGGCGGTGGTGGCCCAGCCGGATGTGAAATGGGGCGAGACGCCCTGCGCGTTCGTGGAGCTGAAGGATGGCGCCAGCGCAACGGCCGAGGAACTGATCGCCCATTGCCGCACCCTGCTGGCGGGCTTCAAGGTGCCCAAGGCGGTGTACTTCGGGCCGTTGCCTAAGACATCGACGGGCAAGATCCAGAAGTTCGAGTTGCGCAAGAAGGTGAAGTCGGATACGGCGATCGATGTTTAGGGGCGCAACGTGCCTCGACAGAAGCCGACGGCATGTCAAAGCAGTCGGCAATGACGATGGCTGTCAGTTCCTTTCCCCGCCGGGGGAGAGGGGTGGTTCAGCTACCTGGCTTGCGTGTCAGGTTGCCAGTTGCGGCAGGAACGAAATGTCGACGTGATAGTGCTTCGGATTATTCCGATCTAAAAGGACGGTGATGTGCTCACCCGTCACATAGTCGGTCGGATCGAACCAGATGTTGCCGCTGTAGAAGATGTGGATTCGCGATGTCGCCGGGTCCAGCCATTGTGCCGTGATCCGGTAGGGCGTGCGTCCATTGACTTGCATGCTTTCGTTCTCTTCGATGCCCTGGATGCGTGCTTGGACCGGTACGCCCCGGCTGCGCAAGTAGGCTTCTCGACGCGATGAGCGCCGTGCCAGCACGACCATCGTGGCGCCAATGGCGAAGAACACGAGGCCGATGCCACCGACTATCGTTGCCGCCCCCCAAAGGGGGAAGAATTCGTCGGGCGTCGCTTCATTCGGCTTTGCCGGCGAATACAGTACCGGGATCGTATCGCCGACTGTGTAGCCAGGTGGGTTGCTGCCACTCGAGGAACGGAATTCGACGGTCCCGCTTGGCGTCTGGAAACGAATGATTGGTCTGTAGGTCGTCGAACCGCGGTCGTGCAGTGCATCGAGGGCAACGACGGTGCCGTCCGCACGCACCGCGTTCGACAGGAATGAACGCGTGTGCTGACCGATGGCGACTGCACCAAGCAGCAACGCGATACCTATGACGGCGAAGGTGTACTTGATGATACTCAGGTTTTTCATTGGGTTCATTTTATGGGTGCGCCTCACTTGTCCGATAAGACTGGGTGGCCTCATCAGGCGCAGGTCTTCTGATTCATCGGTTGGCATCCTATTTTCCGATCGCTGCAAATATCCCGTCGCCGTAGCACAAACGCGCCGAATGTGAATATGTCCATTGTCGCCCGCATTCCTTTCTAGTCGGCCTCGGC